>CALFUQ010000421.1 GCA_937929885.1 uncultured Saprospiraceae bacterium | reverse complement strand
GGAGACGTAATAGTTTTTTTGATTTTTTTCAGGAGAAGTTATGAGTTCTAGTTGTTTAGACTTTTCATTTTCATCTGTGATATGCAGATCTAGGAATGCTCCAAGATTTTCAAAATCTAAGTATTCGAAGAGTAAATGTTTATAAGGACGGTTAAGTTTAATTATCGGTTTGCCTGTTACAACTTCTCTTTTTTTATCATACAGATATTTTCCATTGACGAATACGCCTGATATTTTTTCTAACTCCTTGCGTAAACTAGGTGCCGTCTCATCATAGCTACCAAACCCATAGATCTGACTAACACCAGAGTTGAGGATGCCAGGATAGTTATCGCTAAGCTTTTCAAAAACATGATCCATCAGTGTTTTGAAGCAGTGTGCTGTAAGATGCAGTGAGTTTGATGTTAGTATTCTATTTTCCGACATATTCCTAATTTTAGAATCATAATTCGAAAGGAAATTAAAAATAAGAATAAAGAATTAGAAATAAATTGATTTAAGGTATGTTACATTAAGCATTAAAAACAACAAAGTTTACCTATGAAACACTTACTTCTTCTATGTGCATTCTTATTTAGCGTGCAATTATTCGGACAACAAATTTTAGTATCAGGAAATGTATCTGAGGCCAATGGCAATCCTTTGATAGGGGCTACCATCATTGAAAAAGGCACTTCTAATGGTACCATCTCAGATTTCAATGGAAACTATGAGCTTACTGTTGACCCAAATTCTATGCTAGTCATATCCTATACTGGTTACACAAGTCAAGAAGCATCAATCGATGATTCGAGCAAAGCTAACTTTGTTATGGTGCAAGATGCTGCCGTGTTAGATGAGGTTGTTGTTTCTGGTTTTTCAGGAGTAGTAGGTAGGGCAAGGAAGAGAGTAGAATCTATACAAAGTATTCCGGAGTCTGTGGTGGCACTAAATAGTGAAGGGATACAAAGAGCTGGTATCAACAATCTAGCAGACTTTGCAGAGTTGGTACCCAATATGAAACTCAGTGCTACTCAAGCTGCTGGGGTTAACTTTTTAATTGTAAGAGGAATCCCTCAAATTAGAAACGCAGATGCACCAGTTGCATTTGTAGTAGATGGAGTCACGATTCCAGATCCTGCTTTGCTAAATCAAGAGATCTTTGATCTAGCGCTAGTGGAGGCGGTGAAAGGCCCACAAGGAGCACTCTATGGAAAGAATGCAATAGGTGGTGCTATTAATATTTATTCAAAAGAACCAACTAACGCTTCAAAAAATAGCATACAATTAGGAGCGGGTAATGGTGGCGCTTACTCAGGACAAATCGTTTCTTCTGGAGCACTTTCGCCTGATAAAGCTTACTATAGACTTTCAGGAAAGTATCAAAATTTTGGTGGTTTACTTACCAATGATTTTCTAGATGAAACAGTAGACTTTAGTAAAGATTTGAACTTAAGAGGCCAAGTAATTTTAACACCTACAAGCAAAGTTAAAGCAACAGCTACACTGCAATACATGAACACTGATGCAGGAGCAACGTATTATTCCATAAGCCCAAATAGTATCGGTACAGGTGGTCTATTAGAACCTCTCGATCCTAATCCAAATGATGATAACAGTACTATTTATCAGGATGTTTTTGGTAACTCAGATATGACAAACTTGTTCGGTAGTTTGAATTTGCAATTCAATCTGGGTGGAGCAAAACTTCAGAGTATTACTTCATATAATAAAGTGGATAGACAGACAACAGGTGATCTCGACTTTACAGAAGAACCATTCGATGGATTTGTTAATGTGTTTGGTCTTGATCAGGGAGAGTACAACAATACAAAATCATTTAACCAAGAATTAAGACTCACTGGCAATAATACGGGCGGAAAGTTAGGGTGGAGTGTAGGAGCATTCTTACAAAGCGTCGAGAGAGAATTTTTCCAATCTGATCTTATGTTTACGTTTGATTGGGCTGTGACAGATTACACGGTTAATTTTAATACACTAGCATTCTTTGGATTCCTAGAGTACGATATAACTGACAAATTAATTGCTTCATTTGGAGCAAGATTTGATGCTGATAATTTTGAACAAGAAGATAGAATACCTACACTTTTTGGAGATCCTTTGGTAATGAATGAAAGATCCGATAATGTTTTCCAACCTAAGTTTTCTTTGAGTTATCAAATGTCTGATAATGCATTAGTTTATTATAACTACGGTTTAGGTTATCGAGCAGGCGGTTTTAATCCAGCAACCACAGATTTATTTAATGGTTCCTACGATAAAGAAACTTCTGATAATTACGAAGTAGGTATTAAGACCTCTTCATGGAACAATAGATTTTTGGCTAATGCATCTGTTTTCTATTCGAATTTTACAGACAGACAACAATTTGCTATAACATCAGACTTCTTTATTCCAGGTAATTTTAACTATGATAAGAGTAGCATTCTTGGATTTGAGATTGATACGAAAACAAGATTATCAAACAACCTCGATGTACTCTTCAGCTATGGATTTGTAGAGTCTAAAATTGATGAAGGTGGAGCAACTGGTGGCGATAGTGGAACAGCAAGAGATCTTAGTCAGTTTAATGGTAATATTACTTCGTTTGTGCCGACAAGCACCTTCAACCTTGGTCTTGCCTCAACTTTTGAAGTAAGTGAAAACGCTTCCTTGAATCTGAATGTAAATCTTAATGGAACTGGAAAAACATACTGGTCTGACTCCAATAGTGATGATACTACATCTGATGGCTATCAATTGTTAGATGCACGAGCTACTTTAAATATGAATAATTTATCTTTTACACTTTGGGGTAAGAACCTAACGAACCAACAATACTATCTAGAATATGATTCATTTGGATTTGGATGGAGAGGTAGACCTGCTACGGCAGGAGTGACTGTAGGATTAGATTTTTAAGTAAGGTTCCGTAATTATAAAATTTATGACTGATCAAGAAGCAACACTTGAAAGAGTAGCTGATGTGCTCATTAATGATATGTTCAAGGTGGCTAAAGGGGAGACCGTAGCGATTACCGTGGATAAAGGATCACTGATGGACATTGCCGATGCCTTATTTAAGAAAGTAAGAGCTTGTGGCGGACTGCCGATGTGTATTCATATCCCACAAGCACGTGGAGACTCTGAGACAGGAATGCCCGATTGGCCAGCGAGTCCATTGATTGCAGCCTTAAGCCATGTAGATGTCTGGATAGAGATGAACTCGGTGGTGCTGTTGTATTCTACGATTTGGGAAAGGGCTATGGCAGAAAATAAAAAACTACGCTATCTCATCCTTGGGCATAGTACTGCTAAATCTCTAGATAGAGTATTAACGGGTTATGATATTCCAAAATTAGGTATGCTATTACGAGGCGTAATGGAAATGGCTGCGAAGACTAACAAGGTCAGGATTACAAGTACCAATGGCACTGATGTAAGTTATCTTACCGACCCAAGTCACTCACTAGACATAGATGACGGCGATTATTCTAAACCGATATTCGGCACCGCACCAGGCTATGTCAATATCGTACCCAAGGTAGGGACGATGACTGGGCGCATTGTATTCGATGAACTCCAAAACACCAAAATATACGAGTCTGGCAAGAAGTTAGAATTCATAATGAAGGAAGGTAAGATTACAGAAGTAGTAGGCGACGACGAAGCAAAACAGTTTTCACAATATCTTGCATCCTTCGACGATCCTAACATGTACAAGATTTCACATCATATGATCGGCTTGAATCCTAATGTCCGCTCTCTCGTTGGAGAAATTGTAGAAGACGAAAGAATTTGGGGTGGGACAGACTTAGGATTTGGACATACCAGTCCTATAGATATGCCTCCACTTGGTCAGGTCGCTAAATCACATTTTGATGGGATTATTGCAAAGACCACGATATACTTTGATGATGTTAAGATCACAGACGATGGCGAAGTGTGTCATCCTGCTTTAAAAGATCATGCTGCCCAGTTAATTGGAGCTACTTTAGCAGAGTAACGATAAAAGTAAACTAAGTTAACATGGCTGAACAAGGAGACTTTACGACCTCGAGAGTTCCTGAGCATGCTACCGTCGGTGGACTAAGTATCATGGGAATCATTGTAGGTATTGGCATCACGCTACCTGTCTTTTATGTAGGTGCCAATATTGCTCAGTCGATAGGTTTTAAGTCAGCCTTGTTTGTTTTCATATTTGTCATGTTTTTACTTGGCGCGCTTTGTGTCATAACTGCTCTTATCGGACGGAGGACGAGGCTTTCCACTTACATGATTTTACATTTTCCATTTGGCACCACTGGTGTTAAGTTAGTTAATCTTTTAGTGGCGATACCTGCCTTAGGTTGGTACGCTATTACGATAGAATTATTTGGTCAGGCGATCGCGGATGCTTTACTCCAATTGTTAGGTGTTGAAGTGCCTCTTTTTGTATTGATATCCGTGAGTAGTATACTGATGACATTAACAACAATTTTTGGTTTTAAAGTCATTGAAAAATTTTCAAATGTTGCGGTTCCATTTCTGATTCTTTTTGTAGGCTATATCCTATATGTTACTTTGCAGGGAGATGGTAACTGGGATATCATATGGTCTGCTCAAGGAAATGGCACTATGACCACGTTGGAAGCAATTTCAATCGTTACAGGTACCTCGATCTTGATGCCTGTGTTTATGCCTGATTTTTCGAGGTTTGCCAGAAAGGATAAAGATGCGCTATTAGGAGCTTTAGGTCTAGCGGTTGGAACGCCGTTGATCTTATTGGCAGGAGCAGCGCCGTCGATACTCACAGGTGAAGAAGATATTATGAAAATAATGATCGGGCTTAGCTTGACAGTACCAGCCTTATTCATTTTGGTATTTTCTACTTGGACGACTAATGTTGTTAATCTCTATTCGTCGATCCTGATATTCTCAACGCTTAATAAGAAATGGAAATTTTGGGCTATCGGTGTGGTGGCAAGTATCATAGCAACTGTGCTTGCATTGATGGGTTTTTCTACTTACTTCATTGCTATGCTGACTTATGTAGGTTTGGTAGTACCTTCATTGGCATCCATCTTTATTTTGCATTATTATTTTGTTGGTCGTGGAGAATATGATGTATCTATGATTGATGAGTTGCCAGCTTTTAATTGGTATGCCTTATCAGCTTGGATTGCTAGCTCTTTAGTTGCAGTAGCGACACATTTTAAATTTTTCCAGTTGACTACTATTCCTTTTATAGATGCATTTTTATCAGGACTTTTATTTTATGGATTCATGATTAGATTGATGAATAAAAAATAGTGTCAGACAAAGTCCAATATACCAACGCCAAAGTACAACCGGAAGACTTCACCTCAGGGTGGAAGGTGGCTTTCATTCAGATGGGACTAGCGGTATCACTACCCATGCTTTATCTCGGGTCTGAGATGGCTCTCAAGATGGGTCTTAGAAATTCTATCATCGCTTTCTTAGTTTCTACAGCCCTGCTTACTGTGCTTTGTATGATCACCACATTGATTGGCAATCGATCTCGATTATCGACTTACATGATTCTAAGATTTCCTTTTGGTAAGCAAGGTGCTAAGTTCATCAACTTGATGATAGGTATCTGTTTACTAGGATGGTTTGCGGTTGCACTAGAGTTGCTCAGCGATGCGATAGGAGAGACCTTATTAGTGGTGACAGGTATGCAAGTACCGCTCTCGCTCATTATCATTGTCGGAAGTATCTTCATCATGGTGACGACGATCTATGGTATCCGCACCTTAGAGAAACTTGCTAATGTTGCAGTACCGATCTTACTTGTGTTTTTACTCTATGTAGTTTACATAGCTGTGAACGGCGAACCAGTGGAGCCTGCAACTAGAGCTGTTCCCTCGATGAGTTTATTCGAAGGAATCTCTGCACTCATAGGATCATCGATCCTTGTGCCAGTCTTGATGGCAGATTTTTCTAGATACATCTACAACGATAAGCAAAGTCTCTTATCCGTACTCGGTGTTACTATCGGGACACCGTTAGTATTCATCTTAGCAGCTATCCTTGCCGATAAAACTGGAGAAGTCGACATCATTCAGATCATGAAAAATTATCGATTGGTTATCCCAGCCTTCATCCTCATCTTCGTATCTACCTGGGTGACGAATGCTACTAATCTATACTCCGCATCCCTAACCATAGCTACACTCTCAGAAAACTTTACTTATACTAAACTTGCCATCATTGGAGGGGTGTTAGGTACTGGTCTTGCCTTAGTTGGCTTTGCAGATTACTTTATTGACTTCCTACTTATCATTGGGGTCTTTGCTCCATCGATTGCAGCGATTTACATCATAGATTTTTTCTACGTTCGGAAGCAGTCTTATAATCTCGATGACGTGGAGGATTGGGGATGGGCGGCGCTAGTGAGTTGGGGTTTGGGTTCAGCCGTCGCGTTGGTTGGGTACTATGAGATTTTTAGTTTTACGGGGGCTTATTTTGTGGATGCTTTTTTGGTGGCTGGGGTTGGGTTCTTTTTACTTGGGAAGTTTCGGAAGGAATGATATGATTATAGTTTCATCAAGGTTGCAATTTGTAATACGTGCAATCACTTTTTGTATTTAAAATTTTTATGTTTCAGAAAAACCTTAACTAATTAATCCAGACAAACAATGATCCTCTTGCGCTACCATAAAATCCACTAAAACCTTTAATCCTAAATAGTGATCAAACATTTTGTGGTCGGGTTTGACATAATTAAAATTCTGGTGTCTCCAGAAAGTCATCGAGGTACCTGCGTAAATTGTAAATGCCTTCAAGGATTTTATTTCATCGGCTGATAATTGGATCTCTGATTGGTAGCCTGCTAAAAAATATTTTGCTTTCTCGAAGTTGATGATGTTTTGTTCTGCACAGATTCCGATGATGGTCATCCCGATATCAAACACACGGTAGTAGTAAGCAGCTTCTTCAAAATCCATAATGGTGGCTGAGCTTTCATCTGCACTTAGGATCACATTATCCCAATAGACATCTCCATGAATAAATGATCGTGGTAAATCCAGATCAAAATAAGGTGAAATGTATGCTAGCACCATATCTAGCCAGTCATTAAATTTAGTGTCACCTGCATTTAATTTGGCTTTCTCAAAATGTTCTTTTCCATAGCCTAGTTGTCTGGGTAGATAATCTGGAGCATCGATCTTATGTAGTTTTCCAAGTTCTTTCCCG
>CALFUQ010000420.1 GCA_937929885.1 uncultured Saprospiraceae bacterium | reverse complement strand
TCCATCTCTCTAAATTTTACGAGTCTCTGAGTTGCATAGATCTTGTGACTATAATTCACTTTGGTAACATCAGATATCAATTTTGCCGTGAATTTAGAAACGGCTTGAGTTTTAGATGGGAATCGCTTTGCGAAATCGCATAGTAATTTAAGTGCATGATTTTCCAAGACATACTCCGTCCAGTAGTTTAAGAAATTGATCTCATCGCAAGGTAAGTTCTTAACTATATTGGAACTTTTCATAGCTAGCTTATCAGTATAAGGCAACCAGAAAAATTCAAAGTTTCGATTGTTGTCCAGATGTCCTTGGAGATTCTCAATCACTTCAGACATTAGTCCTGCGGTAGTCTTGACAGCTAGTTTATAGATCGGTACACATTGTATGGTTACTTCAGTGATGATTCCCAAAGCTCCAATGGATACCTGTGCAGCTTTAAATAATTCGCGATTTTCAGTCTCAGAACAGTTTATGATCTCTCCCTTACCATTCACAAATCTTAGTGCAGTTATTTGAGTACTGATCGTACCAAATGCAGTACCCGTCCCATGTGTCCCAGTACTGATAGTTCCAGCTATCGACTGTACATCTATATCACCAAGATTTTCCATGGCGAGTCCCTCATCAAACAGTAGATCACCAAGTAGATTTAGTTTAGTACCACCTTTAACGGTTGCTTGTAGTTGTTCTTTATCAATACTTATCAGTCCTTGGTACTTGTCAAGGCTCATCAGTATATTATCTGTTTGGCATAAGGCAGTAAAAGAATGCCCAGTCCCTATGACTCTTATATTTTTATTGCTATTGGCTGCACGTAATACGATTTGTTGTATCTCCTCTTCTGTGGTTGGGTATGCTACTTCCGATGGATTCCAAGTAATATTTCCTGCCCAGTTTTTCATTTTTAGGTTGTTGTTAGTATTTGTATTTATGCTTCTTCAGGTATTCTGGTCATTAGTAATTGTAGATAGGGCTCAATGACCTCGTCATATTTTTCCAAAAGAAATTCCTTACATCCATGCTTAACTGCAGAATGATGGATAGCTATTCCTTCCATCATGCTCATAAGTTGTTGTGCAATGATAGCTGCAGGAATATCTGTAGAGACTTCTCCTCTATCTTTAGCTTTTTGAACAAGTTCGATGATGTCTAGTCGATATGCATCCATATTAACTTTCACCTTTTGCAAGATCTCATCATCCTGCTCACTCTCTAATTGGAAAATGAAATAGGTGCGAATGGGGAAAGCAATACCATCTCCCTGATTTTCAACGAAGTCTATGATGTTTGTAAAGAATAAGAATCGTGATCTAAGTTGCTGCTTGAGATCTGAGTGGGTATCATTAGCAAAGTCATTGTTGAGGATCTTAAAGAAGTATAGATCCAGCGATGCAAGGTATATCTCATACTTACTCTTGAAATGATGGTATATAGCACCTTTAGATAATCCAGTTTCTGCTATAATGTCTTTAATACCTACTCCTTTATAGCCTCTCTCTAGGAATAGCTGAAAAGATGCAGCTATTATTCTTTCTTTTCCCTGTTTGGCCATAGATATGATTGATAATAAAACTAAATGTAATATAAAAATATCATAAAACAAACCAACTGGTTTGTTTATTTAGAATATTAATATACCTTTAAATATCATTAAGCTTCTAAACTAGATTAAGGAAGAGTCCTTTATGCTGTTAGAATAATTACATGACCAATAAAAAAGAATAACTAATATGCTTGCGACCATAGCTTTAAAACCAAACAAACAGCTAGCTGAGATAAAGAGAATATTCTCATTACAGAAAGCAAATCAATACGCTGTAGCGAACACCACTGCTACTGAGAGAATCAATAAGCTAAAAAAACTTAAGAGCTGTGTTCTCAAATATCGCGATGAGATCAGAGCAGCGTTGTATAATGACTTGCGTAAACATCAGAGTGAAGCAGACTTGACTGAGATCTATGCAATCACAGGAGAGATAAAGCATACCTGTCGTCATCTAAGATCTTGGATGAAAAATGAAAGTGTAAGCACACCAATATCCTTAATGGGTTCTAGCTCTTATATAAAATATGAACCAAAAGGGGTTGTACTGATCATAGCTCCATGGAACTTTCCCATAAGCCTTACACTAACACCACTCATCACAGCGATCGCTGCGGGAAATACAGTTATACTTAAACCTTCAGAGAATACACCCCACTCTAGCAAAATATTAAAGAAAATAATAAACGAGGTTTTCGATGAACAGGAGGTCTCTCTATTTGAGGGTGGTGTAGAAACGGCTACAGAATTATTATCCCTACCGTTCAACCATATATTCTTTACGGGTTCTCCAGCAGTAGGTAAAATAGTTATGAAAGCTGCAGCTGAGAACCTTGCCTCTGTCACACTAGAGCTAGGTGGTAAGTCACCAACGATTGTAGACGAATCTGCAAATATTGAGATGGCTGCCAAGAGAATTGCCTGGGGAAAATACCTGAATAACGGACAGATCTGTGTAGCTCCCGATCATGTATTCGTACACGAAAGCAAGAAAAATATTTTTATATAAACAGTAAAAAAGTATATACATAAATTTTACTCTGAAGATCCTTCTACAGAGCCTTCTTATAATCGGATAGTAAATGAAAGACATGCACAACGTATAAGATCCTATGTAGACGAAGCTGTGGATCAAGGTGCGAAAGTAGAATTAGGAGCTAAATTCAATGAACAGCAAAACTATATAGCACCTACGATACTAACTAACGTCAAAGAAGATTCGGCCTTAATGAATAATGAAATATTTGGCCCCGTGCTTCCTGTTATTAGTTTCACAGATATAGATGAGGTAATCGAAAAAATTAATAGTAGAGAAAAACCCTTGGCACTTTATATCTATAGCAGTCAAAAGAAAAACATCAATCATATCTTGGCTAACACACGAGCAGGAGGTACTTGTATCAATCATAACCTTGTTCATTTTTTCAATACCTACTTACCGTTTGGTGGCTCTAATAATAGCGGAATCGGAAAGGGTCATGGAGAGTTTGGATTCAAGGCTTTTTCGAATGCAAGAGGAGTACTAAAGCAGCATATACCAAACGCCATAGAACAATTGATGCCTCCTTATAATGATTTTAAACAAAAATTGATCGATCTAACCATTAAATATTTTTAATATGACCACCAATACTATTAGCCAAGACAAAGAAGTCACTAAAGCAAAGCCCATTGTTCTAGAGCGATGGCATCAATGCATGAAAGAAAAGAATTTCAAGATATTGGAAGAGATGCTTTCAGATGAAGCAGTTCTGTATTCTCCAGTAGTCCATACCCCACAAAGAGGTAAGCACATTGTCAAAATGTATTTGATGGCTGCTTCAAGTGTCTTCTTAAATTCTACTTTTGCTTATACTAAGGAAATAATCGGAGAAGGACAAATGATGCTGGAGTTTGAAACCATTGTAGATGATATAAAGGTTAATGGAGTTGATATAATTTCCTACAATGAAAACAACCAGATCACTGAATTCAAAGTAATGGTAAGGCCTCTTCAAGGCGTGCAGATGATTCATCAAAAAATGATGGAAATGTTAGCACAGCTAAAGAAATGAGATAGTTACTATTTTGATGAAGTAGATTTAGCTAACTTGATGTTACCATAATACTCCTCCTCATCAAAGATCAATCAGCTTTACTAGATTGCCACCCTTCATTAAATTGAGTGATCAGTTCATCCACTAATTCCTTATTTGAGTTCGCAATATTCTTAGTTTCAGTCGGATCATTCATATGGTCGTATAGTTCTACAAATAATGGTTCTGCATCTTTCTCCGCAGTATTTTTCCAAAGGACTAATCTGTACTTATCTGTACGCATGGTATAGCCCATCAGATGATTCTCGAACATGTCGCGATCCCATTTATCACCTTGTTGCTTAATGATCTTCGACTCTACCTCTTCTATGAGTGGTCCAAAGTAGGTTTCTCTCATACCGCTAGTAAGAGGATTGGCAGCCCACTCTCTTAGGGCTGGATTAGGGTACTGACTAAATGCAGCTTTTTTCCATTCCATGGATGGGGTCTTGAGTAAAGGAACATAGCTCTGACCTTCTAGATGATCTGGCAGATCAAGTCCTGCTAACTCACACAGTGTTGGATACATATCTACTAACTCCACTAGGGCATTGGTATTTTTACCTCTTACTTGCTGTATCATATCAGGCGTCTTGATGATCATAGGTACTCGTGTAGCAATCTCATAATTAGTTGCTTTGCCCCAGATCCCCATATCACCTAGATGCCATCCATGATCACTCCATAGTATTATGATCGTATTATCACTGATCCCAGCTTCCTCAACGGCATTTAACATCTTACCGATCTGTGCATCTACATAACTGACACTTGCTAAGTAAGCATGCATGAGTGTTGTAGCTAGCTCACCTTCGATCGCTCCAGTCTTAGGTATTCCTCCTCTCACTCTCAATTCGAATGAGGCGTGCAGTCCCATAGCCGCCCCGTCAACAGGTGGCTCTTGCTGATCTGTTATCGTTATACTTTCTCGGTCATATAAGTCCCAATATTTTGTAGGTGCCTTCCAGTCCAGGTGCGGCAACTTCATCCCGAGACCTAAGAAAAATGGTTTTGTAGTATCTGCCACCATTTCCTTCAAGGTAGCAATCGCTTTTAAAGTGTTGTAACCATCCAAGTACTCATGATCTTCTATATCTGCATTCTCAAATGCTGGCCCACGACCCAGGGCATAATGTGAGGTTGCATCTTTGCCATATTTCTTTTTGATATCTGCTTGATTATTCTTAAATATTTCTTGGTTTTCTTTTAATGCATATCCACCTGGGAATTTTGGTAACTCAAAGTCAAGCTCTGCAGGCTCTCTACTCCATGATAGCGGATGATCGGCAAAAGCTCGTTTGTGATAGATC
>CALFUQ010000419.1 GCA_937929885.1 uncultured Saprospiraceae bacterium | reverse complement strand
TCTGATCGATCTTCATTTGGTCTAGCCTTTAATGCACCTCCTAGATCAGAATTTGACAAAAACTCTGCTGTCGAAAATGAAGTACCATTTACCACTCTAAAAGGCTCCGCCTCTAATTCACTTATTTGTTGTTCACTAAATCTATACGCTCCTAAGGATGCAGGAGAATCATCTAATTGATGTTGGAATTGTCCAGAAAGTCTAAATCCTAATACTGATTCGCCTTCTTTATTCCTAAGTATCGGACCGCTTGCATTAGCTCTAATCTGGTTATAACCGAAGGCATCTAGGTACTGCGTCGACTCCATCTCTACTCCGCCAGAGAAAGTATTAGATGGACCTTTAGAAGTAATAGAAATAACTCCTCCAGTAACATCTCCAAACTCAGCGGGAAGACCTCCTGTGATGACTTGAAGTTGCTCGATCTCTGACTCAGGAATCAAACTTGCCGAACTTACTCTTATCCCATCTATGTAATAATCTGTAGCATTGGATCTTGACCCTCTTACATTAATATCTCCATCATCTACTGATGAAAGTCCTGCTGTCGTCGCTGCAAGAGCATTAATATTTTTTGTTGGAAGTGTTCTGATTTTCTCTGCCGTCACTGTACCACCAGATGACGTATTATCTATCTCTATAAGCGGAACTTTATAACTAGTGATCACTACTTCATCTACTAATACTCCAGTAGTTAATTTAAAGTCTAGACGATTAGTTCTTCCAGCATTAATAATTACACCTACTTGTCTTTCTGTTGTGTAACCTACATAGCTTACTTCAACATCGTAAGTCCCTGGTTCTAGGTTAGAGAAAAAGTAATTACCATCTAAATCAGTCTCTCCTCCATCGGTAAGAACATCATTTTTAAATAAGGCTACGGTACCAAAAAGAATCGGTTCACCAGTTTCTGCATCGGAGACTTTGCCCTCTAGGGTAGTCTGTGCGGCAGCTTGTATACCAATAAGTGAAAAGAAGAAAAGTAGGACAGCTTGTTTCATTCAGAGTCGGATTTTATACCGATTTCTATAAGTTTTACAATATATAGCTAATTAGAGCCTAATACTATGCCAAAATCGTGTTTAAACATCTACATTAAAATTAAAAGTCTGCATTTATTTTATCAACCAAAGTCGATGCGATTTTAAATAATGATTCCTCTGTCCATCCAGCGACATGAGGACTTAAAACAACATTATTGTAAGTATATAATTCTTCATACATCTCCTTCTCCTCTTTGCTAAATGTTTCTACTTTTTCGTTTTCAAACACATCTAGGCATGCTCCTCTTATCTTGCCATTTTTTAGCCCTCTTAAAAGATCTTTCGTTACAATTACTTTACCTCTAGAAGTATTTATCAAGAATACATTCTTTCGCACTCTATCTAAGAACGTTTTATTTACTAATCCGCTGGTTTCTTGAGTCAATGGTAAGTGAAAAGAAATGATATCCGACTCCTCTAAAATCTCCTCAAGATCTGTCTCTTTTACATATGTAGAGCCATAATTTGATTTATACTTATCATAAGCTAGGATATTCATATCCCACCCCTGTAGTTTCTTGGCTAATTGACTACCCGTATTACCGAAACCAATAATCCCTATTGTCTTACCCTCCATCTCTAAGCCGCGATTAGATTCTCTATCCCAATTAAACTCTCTAACTTCTCGATCTCCTTTTCTCAAATTATCAAAAAGAGAGAGCAACATCCCTATGGCATGTTCTGCTACGGCATTACGATTCCCCTCTGGTGAATTATAAACTTTGACACCTTTCTGGGTTGCATATTCCTGATCTATAATCTCAAGACCTGATCCAAGACGCCCAATAAATTTTAGAGTGGTAGCAGTGTCAAGAAATTCTCTATTTGCTTTTGTCTTGCTGTTTATGATGATACCAAAGTATTCACTGATTATACCCAAAGTTTCAGAATGAGAAATGCTCGGACGGTAATCAACTTCATAATTATTTTCTTTGAGCCCTCTTATTAGATGAGGGTGAACTTTATCTGCTATCAGAACCTTCAACATATTTATTTTTTGCTATACATAAGAAACGGCTTTAAGGCGCAAAACTCTATATTTGCCAGCAATTTACCAGCCTGTTAGAGATATGCCAAAAGATAATTCTATAAAGTCAGTATTGATCATTGGAAGCGGACCTATTATCATAGGCCAAGCATGCGAGTTTGATTACTCTGGAACTCAAGCCTCTAAAGCACTAAGAGAAGAAGGGATAGAAGTAAGTCTTATAAATTCTAACCCAGCGACGATTATGACTGATCCCATGACTGCGGATCATATTTATTTATTACCACTTACGGTTGAGAGCTTAGACAAGATATTAACAGAAAGAAAAATCGATGCTGTATTAGCAACGATGGGAGGACAGACTGCGCTTAATCTTGCAATCGAAGCAGGTAAGCAAGGCCTTTGGAAAAAACATAATACAAGATTAATTGGTGTTGATTTAGATGCTATCGAGTTAGCTGAGAATAGAGAAGAGTTTAAAAAGCATGTTATAAGTTTAGGTTTATATGTTGCTGATTCTTTCATCGCAAATTCTTTTCTTGAAGGGAAGGAGGCTGCGCAGAAAATCGGTTTCCCATTAGTTATACGACCATCTTATACCCTTGGTGGAACTGGAGGTGGATTTGTGATGACTGCGGATGATTTTGATGAGGCACTTAAGAGAGGTTTAGATGCATCACCTACACACGAAGTTTTAGTAGAAAAAGCTGTTCTTGGCTGGAAAGAATATGAGCTTGAACTTCTTAGAGACAACAACAATAATGTAGTCATTATCTGTACGGTAGAAAATCTAGATCCGATGGGTATACATACTGGAGATAGTATTACTGTGGCACCAGCTATGACGCTCTCGGATACTGCCTATCAGCAAATGAGAAATGAAGCAATAACCTTGATGCGATCTATGGGAAATTTTGCAGGAGGTTGCAATGTCCAATTTGCGCTAGATCCAAAAACAGAAAAATTAATCTGTATAGAAATAAATCCAAGAGTATCTAGATCCTCTGCATTAGCGAGTAAGGCTACTGGATATCCTATTGCAAAGATCGCAGCCAAGTTAGCAATCGGATATAACCTTGATGAACTAAAAAATCAAATTACTAAAACCACTTCAGCATACTTTGAACCTACATTAGATTATGTGATTGTAAAAATGCCAAGATGGAATTTTAATAAATTCCCGGGAGCAGATAAAACTTTGGGTCTACAGATGAAATCCGTGGGAGAAGTGATGGCTATCGGTCGTACCTTCCTCGAAGCACTACAAAAGGCATGTCAAGGGTTAGAGCAAAATAGAAACGGACTAGGTGCAGATAAAAAAGAATGGTTTAAAACAGATGAGATATTAGAGCGCTTACAAAAAGTAGGTGATGACAGAATTTTTAGGCTCAAAGATGCGCTGAGACTGGGTGTGCCAGAAAGTACTGTCCATAAATTATCCCTCATAGATCCGTGGTACATTAAGCAAATAAAAAGGTTGGTAAAAGCTGAGGAACAATTGATGAAGTACAATGTTCCTGATGATATCCCTGAAGAATTTTTGCTTAAGCTTAAGACCTTAGGATATGCTGATGCTCAGATTGCTTGGCTAATGAGAATCAAAGAAGACGATATCACAAAGCACAGAAAGAAATTAGGGATCAGAAGAACCTATAAAATGGTAGATACTTGTGCTGCAGAGTTTGAAGCGCAAACGCCATACTTCTATTCTACTTTCGATCAAGAGAATGAAAGTATTCCAACTAATAATAAAAAAATAGTAGTGCTAGGTTCTGGCCCAAACCGTATCGGACAAGGTATAGAGTTTGATTATTGTTGTGTGCACGGGCTAATGGCCATTAAAGAAGCTGGTTATGAAGCCATCATGATTAACTGTAATCCAGAAACGGTTTCTACAGATTTTGATGTTGCAGACAAGCTTTATTTCGAGCCAGTGTTCTGGGAACATATCGAAGAGATATTAGAACTAGAAAAACCTGAAGGAGTTATCGTCCAGTTAGGAGGACAGACAGCCCTTAAGCTCGCAGAGAAATTTCATAAGCGAGGGATTAAGATAATTGGTTCTAGCTATGAGTCGCTTGACCTTGCGGAAGATAGAGGAGCATTCTCTGATTTACTTAAAGAGTTAGGAATTCCATACCCGAAGTATGGTGTGGCAGAAGACGCTGATGATGCGCTTAAGATTGCTAACCACGTTACTTATCCAGTTTTAGTAAGACCATCTTATGTATTAGGTGGCCAGCGAATGAAAATTGTAATCAACGATGCAGAGTTAGAGAAGCAAGTATTAAGTATCTACAAACACTTGCCAGAAAATAAAGTCTTGATCGATCAATTCTTAGAGCGAGCTAAAGAAGCAGAAATAGATGCGATCTGTGATGGAGACGATGTACATGTAATGGGAGTGATGGAGCATATCGAACCTGCAGGTATACACTCAGGAGATAGCTCAGCAGTGCTTCCTCCATATAGTTTGAATGATGAAACCATCCAGACTATGATAGAGTATACTAAGAAGCTGGCCTTTGCACTTAAGATCAAAGGTCTCATCAATATCCAATTTGCTATAACTAGAGACAAAGAAACAGGAGTAGAAAAAGTATATGTAATAGAGGCAAATCCAAGAGCTTCTCGAACTACTCCATTCATCGCTAAAGCATATAAAGTACCATATCTTAAAATAGCAACTCAAGTAATGATGGGTGTCAAAAAACTGAAAGACTTCGATATCAAGAATGATATGGACGGCTATGCTATCAAGGTGCCAGTCTTCTCTTTTGATAAATTCCCTAATGTAGATAAGCGATTAGGACCAGAGATGAAGTCGACAGGTGAAGCGATTAGGTTTATTGATGATTTGACTGATCCGTTCTTTAGGGAGCTTGATCGTAATCGGTCCATGTTTCTTTATAACTAAGTATAAATTAAAAATGCCCTTTGGATGTAGTTCCAAAGGGCACAATTTTCAACACCAAAACTCAGGAGTGTTAATACTGAGTCTACTTTGGGGTCTTAGTAAAGTGTTCTTAATGTGATACTAGCCCGTTCGAATTATATCAACTAATCATAGGATTATTAGTTAGATCCAATATATACATGAAGTTTAAACGGACGTATGTAATTATTTAAAATTTTGGTGAACTGCTACTAAAAGTATGTGAGTGACGTGGATTTATAGATTTTCCTTGTATTTCCTGCCAATCTTAAGTTCAGTATTGTCTAACAAACTAAGCTTGTCGTAACTAATTTTCGAGATATACTCCTTTTGTACTATAGTCGACCGATGGATTCTGACAAACAATGTTGGGTCTAATTTTTCTTCCCAGCTTTTGAGTTTTTTATCATTCCATATTGAGTTACCATCTTTTAAAAAGTATCTGCAGCCATTTTCTTCCGCTTGAATAAATAAAAGCTCTCTTGCAAGTATGTAGTTGATCTTCCCTTTAGTCTTAACCTGTAGCTTTATTTCTTGATTTTTATTACTCTTTTTAATTGCACTTATATCTTGTTGTAGTTTTTGATTTAGTTCTTCAAGTTCTTCTTTTTGGTAGGCAAGTTCTTGGTTTTGCTTTTCTAGCAGCA
>CALFUQ010000418.1 GCA_937929885.1 uncultured Saprospiraceae bacterium | reverse complement strand
ACACACCTTGCTTAAAACAGATTAAAGATGAAGATTAAAATTTATCAAATTGATGCGTTTACCGATAAATTATTTGGCGGAAATCCAGCCGCAGTATGTCCTTTAGATCATTGGGTTGATGATGCGATGCTTCAGAGTATTGCTGTTGAAAATAATCTTGCGGAGACTGCATTTTTTGTGCAAACTTCAAAAGATAGATTCCACTTAAAATGGTTTACTCCAGAGATCGAAATGGATCTATGCGGACACGCAACCTTAGCATCTGCGTTCGTAATATTTAATGAATTAGGTAATGACAGTAGTGAAATTTTGTTTGATACCCTGAGCGGTGTTTTAAAAGTAAAGAATGGAGGGGATTACCTAGAACTTGATTTTCCTTCAAGGCCTCCGCAAAAGGCTGAATTGCCAAAAACAATTAGTGATGGACTAAATATACAGCCGATTGAAGTTTGGAAAGCACGAGATTATTTGTTGGTTTATGAGTCGGAAGACGATGTGAAGAATATCGTACCAGATATTGCGGTGATAAATAAAATAAATATTGACCCTGGTGGTATAATTGTTACGGCGAAAGGAAAATCTAAAGATATTGATTTTGTTTCCAGGTTTTTCACTCCGCAAGCAGCTCTGTTTGAAGATCCTGTAACTGGTTCAGCACATTGCACATTGGTGCCTTTCTGGGCAGATAGATTAGGTACCTTTGTATTGAGAGCAAAACAAATATCTAATAGAGGAGGAGAGTTACTATGCCAACTAAACAATGATAGAGTTGAGATTAAAGGCAAGGCTATTAAATTTATGGAAGGCATAATTGAAGTGTAATGAGACAAGTAATAACACTGATATTGATTTTGTTTGTTATGCTCGGATGTGAGCAAGAAAAAAAAGAGCAAGCACTAAATGTTCTACTGATTTGTGTAGATGATCTTAGACCTGAGTTAAGAAGCTTTGGAGCAAATTATATCCATTCTCCACATATTGATAAGTTAGCAGCAAATGGAGTTGCTTTTAAAAAACACTTTGTAAATGCACCTAGCTGTGGGCCATCCAGATATACGTTGCTGACCGGGCAATATGGGCCAAGAGCTAACAATGCACTTTTTGTCAGAGCTGAGAGAATGGCTAATGGGGAAGTTGTAAATCCAAGTATGCCTGAATGGTTTAAGAGTCATGGTTATACGACAGTATCAATAGGAAAAGTTTCTCACCATCCAGGAGGTCTAGGTGGTGCAGATTGGAATGACAGTACTAAAGTTGAAATGCCTAATGCCTGGGATAAGCACTTAATGCCTGCTTCAAGTTGGGAGCACCCTAGAGGGGCTATGCATGGATTAGCTAAAGGAGAAGTAAGGATCAAAAGCGGAGATATGGATGTCTTCCAAGCTGTAGAAGGTAATGATAAGATCTATCCTGATGGCACAATTACAGAAGCGGCAATTAGCCAACTCAAACAATTAGGTGATCAAAATGATAAACCTTTTTTCCTAGCTGTAGGTATCATCAGACCACACTTGCCTTTTGGAGCTCCAAAATCATATCTCGACAATTATGAAGGAGTTGACTTTCCGAAAATAAGACATCCTGAAAAGCCGAAAGGAAAAACAACTTGGCATGGCTCAGGAGAATTTAATCAATATAATCGCTGGGGGAAAGATCCAAATGATGATCCAAGTTTTGCACAAGAAGTGCGTCGGCATTATGCAGCATGTGTTAGTTATGCTGATGCGCAGGTAGGCAAGATACTAACAGAATTAAAGACAACTGGAGCTGATAAAAACACTGTAGTTATACTGTGGGGTGATCATGGTTGGCATCTTGGAGAGCACGCCATATGGGGAAAGCATAGTTTGTTTGAGGAGTCATTACACTCTCCGATGATAATCCAATATCCTGATATGGAAAATAAGGGATCTGCAACTGATGCAATAGCGGAGACAGTGGATATTTATCCTACACTATGTGATTTGGTAGGACTAACAAAACCTAATTTTTTGGACGGAGTATCATTAACCGAATTCTTGGATAATCCTGACAAGACTGGTCATTCTGCTTTAGCATACACCAGACGAGCGTCGACTATTAGAACCAAAACTCATCGCTTAACACTGCATGATGATGGTTTCGTAGAGTTATATGATCACACTTCTATGGAGAAAGAGACTAATAATGTAGCAGATGAAAACCCCGAATTAGTAGACACATTGTTAGATGAGTTAAAAGCAAAACTTCCTTAGGTTTTCACTTCAAATAAAGCGTACTCTTCAGCTCCACATCCTTTGCAAGTTTTTTTGTTAGTACAGATGGCTCCTTTACGTTGAAATCTTTAAAGACAATTTTAAACTTACATTTCACGATCGTGAATTCATCACTTTTAGAGATCGTAGCTTGGAATGATGCTGGTTTAGTTATTCCATGAATGGTTAAGTCTCCAGTAACATTTACCTCCATAGATTCCGATTGATCGGTAAGGTCTTTATCTATTATTCCTGAGAAAATGGCCAATGGGTATTTATCGCTTTCTAAGTACTCTTCATTAAAGTGGTCTTGCATCATCTCATATTCAAACTCAAATGACTCGATTGGAATTCTGATATCAACTTCTCTTGACTCCAAGTTCAATGTAACATCAATATCTTCAGAAGTTGCTTCTATATCTGATAGAATAGAAGAAGTATAAAACTCTACTTCACCATGATCGAAAATAAGTTCTTGAGCGTGAGAAATAACATTTCCAGAAAGTAATAACCCTATCAAAAACAATCGAAAAAAGTATTTAATCATTATTCTCTATCAGTTTCTAGTTTATACAGAAGGTGACCAACAAGAATAATATTTTCTGCTAGGCGCGGACTTCCCCAGTCTAGTCCATAATCCATTCTGTTTACTGTAAGCGAAACATTAAGTCCATAGATATACCCTTTTTTTGTTTCCTTGTGACCAGTTACTTTGATGGTAACTTCTTGATCTTTTTCCATTCCATGTATGGTCAGCTTTCCTTTAGCTGTGTAAGTACCATCAGCATTTTTCATTGCTTTGTTAGAAGAGAATTTGATTTCTGGATATTTTTCTACGTCTAAGAATTTGTCGCTTTTTACATGACCAGCAAGTCTATCTGCTATTACATCTACACTGGCTGCATCCACTGTAAACTCTATCGCAGCATCAGTTAAGTCCTCTCTAGAGTTGGTAATCATAGTCCCTTCAAAAACCTTAAACTCACCAGTCCTCATAGAGAAATCTTCCCAACCAACTTCAAATCTGAGATTAGAGTGAGGATTATCTACATTCCATGTCTCTTGAGCATTAACTGATAGACAAAGACAAAGGCATATAAAAAGTAAACTTAACTGCTTCATTTTAAAACTGTTTTGATTTGATTATTTTGACTACGAAATAAAACTATTTTCAACTATTTTAAAACCAATTAACAAGATTTTAAATTGCCTAAATAGTTGCTATTGTAGTTTAATCAAGATATCGACAGCATAAATAACTTTGCTATTCTTTCACATCTCTAACACATCTAAACCCAGTATGCTCTAGGCCAGTATCAGGACTAGACTTCATCCTAGAGCCAGCTCTATATCCTGAGCAGTAACTGTCGTTACATAGAAATGAGCCTCCTCTTACAACCTTCACTGGTACACTTGGCTGATACGGATCAAAACTTCCAACTGGCCCTTGCGGGTTTTCATGTTGATTATTGTCGACCAGACATTGGTAATAGTCTGCATGAAACCAATCATTACACCACTCCCAAATATTACCTGCCATATCATAAAGCCCATACCCATTAGGAGCAAATGATTTTACTGGAGAAGTTTTTTCGAAGCCATCTAAAATATCATTTGTTACAGGAAACTCTCCTTGCCAAAAGTTTGCTTTCGTATCATCATCGTTTGCGAGATTATCTCCCCAAGGATATACTAAATTTGCCGTTCCCCCTCGCGCCGCGTATTCCCATTCTGCTTCTGTTGGTAATCGCTTGCCAGCCCACTTAGCATAAGCGGTTGCATCATACCAGGAGATATGGATAGCTGGATGATCTTCTTTTCCTTTGGTAGTTGAGCCTTCGCCTTGCGGCTTGCGCCAGCTTGCACCTTTTTTAAACTTCCACCAATTGTTCACTTGCAAGTTTTGAGCATTCTTGTCCGGATACACGAATACTAAAGAGCCAGCAGCAAGCATTGACGGATCAGGTTCAGGAGAACCTTGCGGGAGCTGAGCCATTATGTCTTCGAGGAGGATATCTTTTTCTGCCGTAGTTACATATCCAGTTGCATCTACAAACTTTGCAAACTGAGCATTGGTAACCTCTGTTTCATCCATCCAAAAACTATTGACAGTCACCTTATGATTAGGAAATTCATCTTCTCTCGGCTGAGTACCAGGTAAGTTGCTCACTGACGATTGCGTATTTCCTCCCATAGAAAATTCACCACCTTTGATTTTAATCATCCCAGCGGTACTAGTTGACATTTCCTTATCAGCATTAATGACATCAACACCTTTAAGGGCATTAGCATCTAGTCGATTAGACCCAGTCCCTGGGGTGTAACACATAGAAGATATTTCTTCTATATTATTCGTTCGCTCAGAGACATTTTCTGGTTTACACGCGATGATTAGGCACCAAAATAAAAGAAGCAGTAATATAATTGCGTTCTGTCTATACATAGGTTATAAAATTAGCAACCTAAGTCTTGTAATCAAGTTGAAAATTTAGAATTAGTCATATTTATTTTAAATATATTCGTTTTATGATAGAAGCAGAGATTCGAAAAAAGCTTGATAATTGGCAAGAGATTATTGCGAAATACCAAAAGCCAGATACCAAAAGAGCTATCATTCAATTAATAAATACTTTCCTGCCGTTTTTTGCGATTTGGACTTTGATGTATTTTTCATTGAGTTGGTCATATTGGATTACTTTATTTCTTGGAGTTGTTAATGCTTTTTTTCTAGCTAGGATATTTATTATCCAGCATGATTGTGGACATTCTTCATTTCTGAAATCTAAGAAATGGAATAATGCAATTGGGTTTTTCTGCAGCTTTTTCAGTTCGATACCTTTTAAGTATTGGGCTAGGGTGCATAGCTATCATCATAGTCACTCGAGTCAGTTAGAATACGATGATAGGGATGTGGGAGATATAAAATTCCTGACGGTGAAAGAATATGCAGAAAGATCTAGGTGGGGGAGGTTTAAATACCGCGTTTTTAGACATCCTTTGGTTATGTTTGGGATTACACCTTCTGCATATTTGTTGATCTCTAATCGTATGATGGTTTATAGTTTTAAAGGCTGGGATAAGACTAAGCGCTCGCAGGTAATCAATAACGTTTCACTCTTAGTTGTATATATCATTCTTGGATTCCTATTTGGTTGGAAGAAGTTTTTAGCTATTCAGATTCCATTGCTCATGATGTTTGGAGCAATCTCTTTTTGGTTTTTTTATGTGCAGCATCAGCACGAATATACTTACAAAGCTTGGCGAAATAATTGGGATCATCTAGTAGCTTCTATCAGAGGTAGTACTTACTACAAAATCCCAAGAATGTTTCAATGGTTAACAGGTAATATCTGCTTTCATCACATCCATCACCTTAGCTCACGGATACCTAATTATAATCTTGAGCGATGTGCAAAAGAGAATCCTATTCTTCAAAAATACGTTACTGTCTTAACCTTCAAGGAAAGTCTTAAATGTATGTTTGTCAAGTTATGGGACGAAGAGAAAAATAGAATGATCTCATTCAGAGAATTTTATAGACTACAAAAAAGAATGGCATAATATCATATGGAAAAGTATACAGCAATAAAAGAAAAAGCATCAAAGTATAAATCATTACTAGATGCTGTAGACAGCTATAGAGCGCAATGGGAAAGTAAGCTTAAGAAATTCATTATTAAAGAATCTAAGGCGATCTTAACTGCTACAGGTATAGACGCAGATGTAGATTCTGAATCTACGGTGCATGGTCTTGAAGCAATCACTATAAAGCTTGGAATGCGTAAAAGTGGTATCTATCAAAAAATGGATAACGGAGAGAAGAAAGCTATCTGGAAGGATTACGGTTCACTAATTTTTGGTCAATTATTTAATGGTAAAGTCCAGGTGTGGATGACTTATCCAATATTAGAAGGATTAATGGAGCCGCGTCAACCTAAGATGATAGGAATATATGCACCACCAGAATTTAATGGTGAACTAGTATTGTCCAACATAGAATTCTTCCTTAATGAATTAATTGCCTGGGAAGACTATGACGATGATGATCCTTCTGATAAACCAAAAAATGCAATTGGATTTGGTACAGGGATGACAGCTGATCAGTTATAGATAAAGCAATCCATAGTATTTAGGATTCTTTCTTTCTGATCGATATTTAAGTCTATCTGATAACTATCTTCTTCACTAGTGAATTTGATATTTCTTAGGGTAGAAGAGCTTAATTTTTTAACCATTTTGGCATCACCAAATATGCCCCCCATATTGACAGACATTACTCCCTTGCAATTTTTTTGATTACTTGATTTGATTTCAGATACAGAATCATCTGTAAACTCAAAAAACACCTTTGTATTTTGTTTAAAGCATACTGGTTTGAGTCCTTTGAAATGCAGCGTAAACTCTTTCCTGTGTCGGATCATCATCATATCAAAAAGCATCTTTCCATTCTTATCTAAAAGCTTCATTTTCTCTTTTGCCATAATTCTGACAATACCTGTGATTGTATCAGTTTTTACGTCGACATAGTTGCTACATCTACTTTTATTCTGAGGTTCATCATGTATAGTATTGATCGGGCTAAGACTACAGAATACAATAACAATCAATGAAATAAGACCTAAAAGGCTAAAATTCCTAAGCATAGTTTAAAAGGTGGTGTTTGGTATTATGACCGTTTTAAAGCAAAAAAGGTACCAATTACATTGGTATTTTACTCATTCTTAACATTTTAAGTAACCCAAAATTTCTTGATTGATTCTAACATTTACCCTAATTCAATTCATATTTTTACGGCTATTGACCAAACGAAAGTATAAATAACTCATATGATTGATTTACTATCCTTTGTAATGCCTGATTTTGGGAGTTCAGCCGTATGGATGAGTTTGCTCACGCTTACTTTCTTGGAGATCGTGTTAGGTGTTGATAATATCATTTTTATATCTATTGCTTCTAGCAGACTACCAGAGAATGAGCAGTCAAAAGCGACGAATATAGGGTTGGTTTTTGCCATGCTTTTTAGAGTTGTTTTGCTTTTCGGTATTTCATGGTTAGTAGCAATGTCTGATCCATGGTTTCATATCGATGCATTAGGTCTTAAGGGAGGGTTTTCAGGACAAAGTGTTATTCTTTTCGGAGGAGGGATTTTCTTGTTATACAAAGCAGTAGGGGAGATACATCATAAGCTAGAAGGAGAAGGGCACGAAGATGGTGAAGAGAAAGGGAAAAAATCTACGCTATCCAACGCAATTATTCAGATTACTTTGATCAATGTTGTGTTTTCATTTGATTCTATACTTACTGCCGTAGGTATGACGACTGGTGTTGAAGGTGCATTGTTTATTATGATTGTAGCAGTTGTACTTTCTGTTTTGATCATGATGCTATTTGCAACTCCAGTGAGCAGATTTGTCAATAAACATCCGACTATACAGATGCTTGGTTTATCGTTTTTGATATTGATTGGGTTTATGCTTATTCTCGAAGCGGCACATTTAGCTCATTTCACTATCGCTGGAAATCCAGTCGGAGCTGTCCCTAAAGGATATCTTTACTTTGCGATTACTTTCTCCTTACTAGTAGAGTTTTTAAATATGAAACTTAGGAAGAAGGCAAAACCAGTACAACTACATGGCATACAAGAAGATGCAATACATGAAGGTGTAATTAAACCATAAATGAGGTTTATACTTTTCTTTATTTTTCTGACTAGTTTTTTTTCTTGTAAAGAATCATCATCTAAACTCACGGCTTATGATGTCATTCAAGGGGAGACGATGGGGACTTATTACCGAGTAAGTTATCAAGGTGTTGAAGGAGTCAATAAGGAGAAGATAAATTCGATTGTTGATTCCATTTTGTTCATTGTTAATGATGAGATGTCGACCTATATTGATTCTTCATACATAGGAAAATTTAATAGCAATGAAGAGCTCTTAGAAGGTGTTCCAATTCATTTTACCACTGTCTTTAATACAGCGAAAAAAGTTTACAAATCTTCGAAAGGTAGTTTTGATCCAACCATAATGCCATTGGTTAATTTCTGGGGTTTTGGGTACAGTGGGAAAGTAGCGAAGGAGAATTGGGATTCTACAGAAGTAAAACAGATCTTGGATTTTGTAGGTTTTGATAAAGTGTCGATCAGTAATAACAAGTTAACTAAAGAAGATTCGCGAATGCAATTAGACTTTAGCGCACTAGCTAAAGGCTATGCAGTAGATGTTGTAGCAGCTGAGTTAAATGATTTAGGAATACAAAACATGCTTGTAGACATAGGCGGTGATGGCTATGCGCAAGGCAAGAACGAAGCAGATAAGAACTGGAGCTTTGGCATTAATATCCCTGATCCTAATGCTGGGTATAGAGAAATTTTCGTTGCATTGCAAATAGATAAAAAAGGACTTGCCACCTCAGGCAACTATCGTAATTATTATGAAGTGGATGGAGATCTCTATGGACATACAATCAATGCGAAGACAGGATTTCCATTCAAAAGTAATGTGCTGAGTGCAAGCATAATCGCTAATACTGGGATGGAAGCTGATGCACTAGCAACTGCCTGCATGGCATCTAATCTTGATGAAGGAATATCCTTAATCGAAGGACTGCCAGAGACAGAGGCCTACTTGATTTTCGAGGACTCTGAAGGAAATATGAAAGAGAAGTATACATCTGGATTTAAAGCTTATATATTAGAGTAATATGAAATTGAACTTAGACAGAGATATCGTCTTTTTTGATATAGAATCAACAGGATTAAACGTGATGAAAGATCGGATCGTTCAGATCGCATTTATCAAGCATAAAAAAGATGGTGGTGAACCAGAAGAGCTCGAACATTTGATAAATCCTGGGATCCCGATTAGTCCAGAGGCGATGGCAGTCCATGGTATTTCGCCAGAGGATGTAAAAAACAAACCGACCTTTCAGCAACTCTCAAAAGAGATTTTCGATTGGATAGGAGATTCAGATTTAGGAGGATATAACTCTGATAGATTTGATATACCGATGCTAATGGAGGAGTTTGCAAGAGCAGGTATAGAGTTTGATCTAGATAAGAGGAGGCATATCGATGTGCAGCGTATTTTTTACAAGATGCAACCTCGTACCCTTAAGGCTGCATATAAGTATTTCTGTGATAGTAAGCTAGAGAATGCTCACGATGCACTTGCAGACGTGAGAGCGACTGTAGATGTGTTCCTAGGGCAATTAAAGAAGTACGATGGAGTAGACTACGAGGATGGTGATGGATTCATCACAAAGGCGCCGATCAAAAATGATATGGAGGCTGTGTATCAATTCACCACAGATACTAGAATGTTGGATGCAACTAACCGTCTTAAATACGATAATGACGGTACGGTCGTTTTCAACTTTGGAAAGTATGTAGGAAAACCTGTTGCAGAATTGCTCTATAATGACAGACAATATCTCAACTGGATATTAGAAAAAGATTTTTCAACGCAAGTAAAGCACATCGTCAAAAGATTGGTAAAAGAATATGCAGAAAATCTCAAATCAAAAGAAAATACAAATACAGCATCTTCTGGCGATCAGTCTAAGCTTTTTTAGTCTATGCTTCTTTAGTTCTTCTTGTTATGAACCTATAGAAGGATGTCTAGATATTAACTCAGCAAACTACCAGGTATCTGCTGATCGGTCTTGTGATTCTTGCTGCGTGTTTCCTGATTTTAATATCAATATAAATCAAGTTTGGAATGGAGAAGAATTTGAGCTAGGAGATACCTTAATAAATGCTCAAGGAAATGAAGTAATTCTAAATGATTATTTAATTGTTATGTCTGGATTTAGCTTAATAGCTGAGAACCAAGGTTATACAATCATTGAGACGGTTGAGTTGACCTGTTTGACAAGTTCTGTTGTACCATATTTTGTACCTAATGATGTGGTAGTCATTACACCAAATTCAACTGCGATTTCACTTGGAGAATTTAATTCTTCAGACATTTATAATCAACTCGATTTTCTAATTGGTGTGAATGAGTGTTTTCATAATGCAAGTCTAGATGAGTTAGATAATATTTCTACTGTAAGCCAGATAGAAACCTTATATACTGATGGCGAAGGATTCACTAATATGTATTTCACATTTGCTGATAGTACCAGATTAGATTTTGTTGGTGTCCCAGATGTTATACAATTAAATAAAGCCGTTAATGCGTCGAGTTCTCTTGGGCAAGACTTAGCTATTGATATGACAATTGACTTAGGGGTTTGGCTAGAAGATATCGACTTATCTGAAAGCACTTTAGTTTCAAAATCTAAGATTGGTCTAAAGGTAGAACAAGCAATTAGCATCGAGTAGTAATCTTTTTTGCATCTCATTCGTTTTTCTTAAGAATGGTATTAAGGTCTATAAAATATATTTCCGTTTTAGCTCTGTTGCTTTGTATGTCATGTTGTGATGATGAGAGTAGTATTGATTTGACTGAAATTCCTTATGCACCAGAGTCTTATGCACCGACTATACCGGCTAACTTCCCACAGCTAGAAGTACCAGAAGATAATCCGTTAACGGTTCAAGGTGTCGATCTAGGACGTCGATTATTTTATGATTCAATTCTATCAGCTGATAGTACGATGTCTTGCAGTTCGTGCCATTTGCAGAGGGCTAACTTTACAGATAATCTGGCAGTGAGCGAGGGTATAGATAAGATGGCTGGCAAACGCAGCAGTATGACACTGCTTAATATTGGATTTAGCAATACTGGATTGTTTTGGGATGGTAGGGTCAACACCTTAGAAGAGCAGGCCTTACTTCCAGTGGAAGATCCTATCGAGTTGCATGACACTTGGCCTAATGTAGAATCGAAGCTGAGGAGACATGCTGATTATCCTACTTTATTTAGGAAGGCATTTGGGATAGAGAAGGAGGAAGAGATAACCAGAGCGTTAGCTGTGAAAGCACTTGCCCAGTTTGAGCGTATTATGATCAGCTCAGGAAACTCCAAGTACGATAGAGTTATAAATGGCACAGATGTATTTTCTGATCTAGAATTAGATGGTCATGATATTTTCTTTGATGTCAATGAGGATGTAACTAAACATGCCGAGTGTGGGCACTGCCACAATGCACCTCTATTTACCACCAATGAGTTTTTTAATAACGGGCTAGATGAAGTAGTTACACTGAATGATTTTACTGACCTAGGTAAAGGGGAACTCAGTAATAAACTTTTTGATAATGGTACTTTCAAAGTACCTACGCTTAGAAATATAGAATTCTCTGCACCTTACATGCATGATGGTCGATTTGCTACGCTTGATGAAGTTATTGATCATTATGTAACTGGAGGTAATCATGCTGATAACTTAGCCCCAGTCCTACGTCCGTTAAACCTTAATGACTATGATAGATCAGCTCTGATAGCCTTTATCAGGACGCTGGAAGACCAAGATTTCCTTAACAACCCACTTTTATCTGACCCTTTCTAGGGAATATATTCAACTTATATTTTATTTTTCCTATACTTTAATAGAAGAAAACAAGCCTGTTGATTTAGTTAATATATTGAATTACAGATAAATATAAATATAAAAATATACATATATAAAAATAATATATATAACAAAATGTAATTTTTGTCTTTGTTACGAGAGATTTTATTTCGCACTATTGTACTGTGTATCTGAATAATCAATAACAATCAAGATACGCGGGCTAAAGAGTCAGCAGATAATTCAGATATGTTCATGGGATTATATTTTGTTAATGATAGAATCTTCCTTTTTTGAGGAGTCTATCATTAACAAATTTTTACAAAATTGACAGATTGAGTTTTAGTTATATATAATTCTCCTTTGTGAGATGAGGAGAACGCAAATTATATAAATGTTCATGGGATTATAATTTGCAAAGTTGGTCGATAAGCTGTTGACCAACTTTTTTTTTGTCCCAAATTTA
>CALFUQ010000417.1 GCA_937929885.1 uncultured Saprospiraceae bacterium | reverse complement strand
AAAAATAAATCAGGAAAAGTAGCAATCGTTAGAGGTAACCATAAAAAGAGTCCTCTCTACCAAAGATTAGTACACGAAGATCTCGAAATGAGGATGCCTCACAAAGGGCCCATGTTAGAAGATCATGAGATTAAGCTAATAGCTCAATGGATAGATGAAGGGGCTAAGTGGGAACAGCACTGGGCATACATACCTCCGAGCGAGCGTATATCTCCTCCGCAAACTGACAATCAATCCTGGGTCTCAAATGATATAGATCACTTTATCCTAAACCGAATGGAAGGTAATGGATTAAACCCATCAGAGCCTGCTGACAAAGCGACGTTGGTAAGAAGACTCTATTTAGACTTGACCGGATTAATACCCGACTTAGAAGAAGTAGAATCCTTTGTTAATAACAATAGTGAGAGTGCTTATGAGGATCTAGTAGAAAAACTTCTAGACTCTCCTCATTTTGGTGAACGATGGGCTTCTATGTGGCTAGACCTCGCTCGCTATGCAGACTCTAAGGGGTACGAAAAAGATGTAGCAAGAAGTATATGGAAATATCGAGACTGGATTATTAACGCCTTTAATCAAGATCTTCCATTTGATGAATTTACAATACAACAGCTTGCAGGGGATCTATTAGACAACCCTACAGAAGGTAATCTTATCGCTACGGCATTTCATCGCAACAGCATGGCCAATGATGAAGGAGGAACTGATGATGAAGAGTTTAGGGTGGCTTCGGTAATAGAGCGTGTAGGCACCACTTATGAAGTTTGGCAATCTACTACCATGGCTTGTGTACAATGCCACAGCCATCCTTATGATCCATTCAGACATAAGGAATTCTACGAGTCGATGGCTTACTTTAATAACTGCATAGATAGAGATGTGTATAATGAACAGCCTAAGCTATTTACTTATGAGAGTGAAGATACAGCACATGTAAAAGAGATTATCTCATGGATAAATGACCAACTGAAACCTGAGGATAAAATCGAGACACAAGGGTTACTCTATAGTCAAAAAGAACAACTTACAAATCACTTAGGAGACTTAGAAGTTGAGGCCGAAGAATTTTATAAATCTAGCCCGCTGATAGAATTGATGATGCCTGATCTTGATATGCCTTGGCAAGTTCAGGATAGCTCTTGGATATACTTCCAGCAAGTTCCGCTCACAGGAATCATAAAAATAAAACTAGAAGTAGCTGCCGTATTAGATTTTGCAGGAAGCATAGAAATATTCTTAGATAGTCTAGGTGGTAAAAAACTTGGTGAAGTAAAGATTACTAAAAGTGGAGATTGGGATGCATGGTTATGGAACAAGCCTAAAGATGCTAGCTATTTCAAGGACTACTATCTTGACATAGAACCTGTAGCAGGTAACCATGATATCTATTATCACTTCAAAGTAGGTGATACTTATGTCCAGCATTTATTTTACTTAGACAAGATCACTTATATCAAAGAAGCCTCTATAGTTAATAAATATGGTCCTGAGTTAGCGGCAAAATTAGACAGCCTAAATGCCATATCACATCACACTACCCCTATCCTCCGCGAAAACGATGAAAGAAATAAACGCGTAACTCGACTCTATGAACGTGGAAGTTGGTTAAGTCCAGCAGAAGAAGTAGAAAGGGCGACCCCTCCAATTCTAACAAATTCTATAGCAGAAACAGATGATAGACTAGCTTTTGCGAAATGGCTAGTTGATAAAAAGAATCCGCTTACTGCAAGAGTAACCGTCAATAGATTTTGGGAACAAATATTTGGAAATGGTTTGGTGGAATCCTTAGAAGATTTTGGAACGCAAAGTGAGCCTCCTAGTCATCCTCAACTACTAGACTGGTTAGCAACAAGATTTATAAATCATCATGACTGGAAAATAAAATCGCTACTAAAGGAATTTGTCATGTCATCGACTTACAAACAATCTTCTGCTGCAGACAAACTAAGCATCCAAAAAGATCCAAGAAATAAGTGGCTAGCCAGAAGCCAAAGATCTAGACTTAAAAGTGAACAAATAAGAGATCAGATTCTGGCCGTAAGTGGATTGCTAGATACAGAAATAGGGGGACCAAGTATAATTTTACCCGAACATAGTTTTGAAAGCAACTACATTCCCAAATGGGCTAACCAATCTGAAAAAGATCAATATAGAAGATCTATTTACTGCTTCTGGAAAAGAACTGACCCACTTGCAGGTATGATTACTTTCGATAGTCCAGATCGAACAATTTGTACTTCCAAACGAATCAACACGAACACTCCCCTGCAAGCGCTTAACTTGCTAAATGATGAGACATATTTCGAAGCTTCTAAATCACTTGCTAAAAAAGTAATCAGAGCAAAACCCAACCTAGAAGATCAACTGAGTTACGCCTACAAACTTGCAATCAACAAAGACATTGATCAACAAAAACTAAATCATTTAGTTTCCCTATACCATGAATCAAAAGATTATTACCAAGAGAATAAAGAGCTTGCAAAAAATCAAAAACCAGAAATGGCTGCGATGACTATAGTTGCTAATACCATATTGAATTTAGATGAATTTGTAGTTAAACTTTAAAGGACCTAAATTTAAAAAGTGAACATCTTACAAGAAGCTCAGTTAAAGCAGGCCCAATACAATAGCAGAAGGCATTTCCTTAAAAACTGCATGTCTGGCTTAGGTGCTTTATCGCTGAGTTCGATGTTAGGTACGGACTTGTTAGGTGGCTCGACTGCCTCCGAAAATCCATTCACAAATGGCTTATTACCTAAAGCCAAAAATGTAATCTTTTTGCATATGGCTGGTGCGCCTTCTCAGTTAGAGCTTTTTGATTACAAGCCACTACTCCAAAAATTAGATGGCCAAGATTGTCCTCAGTCATTATTAAAAGGAAAGCGATTTGCATTTATAAAAGGAGTACCAAAAATGCTTGGCCCACAATCTAACTTTAGTCAGCATGGTAAATCAGGAGCTTGGATATCGGACTACTTACCTCACTTTTCAGAGGTAGCTGATGAAATTTGTTTTCTTAAAGCTGTTCATACAGAAGAATTTAATCATGCCCCTGCCCAGTTTCTTATGTATACTGGATCTCCTCGGACAGGCAGACCTAGCATGGGCAGCTGGACTACATATGGACTAGGATCGATGAATGACAATCTACCTGGATTTGTAGTATTGGTATCTCGTGGTGGACCATCAAGTGGTAAGAGATTATGGGGAAGTGGGTTTCTACCCTCTATACATCAAGGAGTACAATGTGCATCTACAGGAGAACCCATCCCTAACTTAGAAAACCCAAAAGGAGTAGATCCTCACCTGCGCAAAAAAGCTATTGATGCGATCAATAAAATCAACGAACTAGAATATCAAGAATCACTAGACCCTGAAATACTAACACGTATCTCCCAATACGAATTAGCATTCAGAATGCAATCATCTGTTCCTGAGGTGATGAACATTGATAACGAACCAGAATACATCAAAGAACTATATGGTATAGGCGATGGGCAAAATAATTTTGCGAATAACTGTCTCCTTGCAAGAAGACTAGTAGAGAAAGGAGTTCGCTTTGTACAGCTTTATGACCGCAGCTGGGACCATCATGGTGCTGGGCCTGGAAGTGGTGTAGGTAAAGGAATGTTAGGCAGCTGCAACTATGTAGATCAAGCCATGACTGGACTTGTAAAGGATCTAAAACAGCGAGGCTTATTAGATAGCACTTTGTTAGTCTGGGGTGGTGAATTTGGCAGAACACCAATGATGGAAGCAAGAACGGGTAAAGGTTATGCTGGCCGTGATCATCATGGAGAGGCTTTTACAATGTGGATGACTGGAGCAGGCATTAAACGAGGACACACGCATGGTGCTACCGATGAGATTGGCTACTATGGAATTAATGGTAGAGTACATGTACACGATTTGCAAGCAACTATTTTGCATCAGCTCGGACTTGATCATGAGAAACTAACTTATAGATTTCAAGGGCGAGATTATAGATTAACAGATGTTCATGGCAAAGTGGTGAAAGATATTCTTGCATAATTCTTATTTTCAGACCTAAATAAACCGCTTAGAATGATGTATCGCATTTTACCATACTACTTAATCATCATATTATCTACATCTTGTGTCACAGCAACAAAAATAGCTGCACCTGAGACGGACAACCAAA
>CALFUQ010000416.1 GCA_937929885.1 uncultured Saprospiraceae bacterium | reverse complement strand
CTATTTTCGTAGCTGAGGTCAATACTTTTTAAACTATTTTCTTCTTTTTAAAACGACTGCCCACAAGGAATTCTTTGGACAATGTTGTCTGGATCTAGTGCACTGTTTTCACAACTGCTATTACCAGGGTTTTGGATAAATCCATAATCCCAGAATGAAGAAGTGCTTTGGATGTTATTACAATTACCAGTAGCTGGAGAGTTTATATACAGCCTGCCTGATTCAGGGCAACCACATAGTAAACTATATTTAATTCCTTCTGGATTAGTTGCTACACATAATGTTTCGCTGGTCCCATCTTCAAATTTGCATTCTATAATTGTTGGGTCTGCTGTTACAAAGAACATATTATCAACTAGCGTTTTTGGTTTATTAATATCATCATGGTCAGTGGTTTTTATAGTTACACATCCTGTCATGCCAGTTGGATAGCATGTAACGCCACTTTGTTGGAAGCTAGGATTAAAAAAGTTTCCACCAAGCACTCCATTAAGTAAATTTACACCGCCATCAAGTGTATAGTTATACTTTAGATTATCACCGTTATCACTCTGCAAACAAAAATCAACCTCATTCAAAATATCAACGGTGTAGAGTTTTTCTGAATCATCAATTCTTAAAACAAACTCAGGGATCGCTGGTGACTTCTTGATCGAAAATAAAGGACAAACAGTTGGGTCATTTAGTGCTCCGTTTAAAACAAACATCACAGCTCCATCAAAATTTTGATCAAATACCGCAGATGGATCACAATCATCAAAATTTACAAAAAATGTATCTGGATAAATGCCGTCAGATACCATGTAGGTTGTTGGACAAGAGTTTCTTATTTCTGCTAATCCATCTTCTGATGTAAGATTTAGTTCTGGAGATAGACTTGCGAGCTTCACAACATCAGCGATGAGGTTAGACAAGACAATAGTATTCTCAGCTGCTAATTCTTCAGCGGTAAGTGATTCTACTACTTCTGAGACCAAAACCTCATTTTCATAGCAAGAACAAAATATTATAGTGAGTAATGCTAGGTATTTGAAACCAGTTTTCATTAAGTACGAATTTGTGCATCAGGAGATGCGTGTTAGTAATTCGCAGTTTCAATAGAGTGAAGATATTCCTTTGGTTTTATAGGAGTCAGGTTATATAGCTTAAGTGTAAGCTACCTGTCTGTTACTAATTCCTATTCTTGATGGATAAGTGTCTTTATAAAAACACCTGTGCATAGTTGATAATGCTATCTTGCGCGCTTAAATTGAGTAAAATGTCTTATTTAGCGACTACCCATGATGTTTATAAAGAAGCGGCACTTACACCAGATGTAGGGCTTTGCTGTACTACTACACCGATTTGGCAATTGCCTGGTTTAGATATCCCATCTATTATGTTAGAGATGAATTATGGATGTGGAAGCACAGTAAATCCAAGAGATTTAGTGAATAATCCCAAAATACTCTATGTCGGAGTTGGGGGAGGTATGGAGTTGCTACAGTTTGCATATTTCTCTAGACAAAAGGCTGGAGTAGTAGGAGTAGATGTAGTAGATGAGATGTTGTTAGCTTCAGAGAAAAATTTTAAAATAGCAGAGGAAAAGAATCCTTGGTTTAAGTCTGATTTTGTTGATTTGAAAAAAGGTGATGCATTATCTCTTCCTGTAGAAGATGAGTCCATAGACGTAGCTGCTCAAAATTGTTTGTTTAACATCTTTAAGATAGATGATCTTAAGCGAGCGTTAGAAGAGATGTATAGAGTGCTTAAGCCTCATGGTAGGTTAGTGCTGTCAGATCCGATTTGCGATCAGCATATGCCTGATAATCTGCGGGAGGATGAGCGATTGAGAGCACTTTGTCTAAGCGGTTCTATACCGTTAAAGGATTATATCAAATTAATCACTGATACAGGATTTGGTACGGTAGAGATCAGAGCAAAGCGACCCTATAGAATCTTATCTCCTAATCAATATGATACAGCCGAAAATATATATATCGAAAGCGTGGAGGTATGTGCTATCAAAGATCCGATGCCAGAAGATGGTCCTTGTGTTTTCACAGGTAAGACTGCTATTTATTACGGTAGTGAATCCAACTTTGATGATGGCAAAGGTCATAATTTGCTACAGAATCAACCTATAGCTGTATGTGATAAGACTGGAGCTGCGCTCAATGCGCTAGGTAGAGATGATATTCATCTATCAGAGTCCACTTATTTCTATGATGGGGGAGGTTGCTGCTAGCTTGTTCTCTTATCTTCTTTCTTAAAGCTTTCTATCAGCATTTTGATAGTGTTGTATGGCATAATAAATAAGAAGGTTAGCTTGACAAAGAATGGGACTTTCATGAATGTGAGATTATTAATTCAAAGATATATCTGCTTTATGGACGAATCAATTAGGGTAATCACCCAATTTTAATTCAAAGTTTGTGAGTAAATATTGAGTCGCTATATTCTAGCTATTAAATAAGTGTAAAGTATCCTCTTGCTAGGATGGAATGTTAAGTATGCTTTTCGTAATTTTACATTCCGTAATGATATTTCAGAACTATGAGTAAATTTATTTTCGTTACGGGCGGAGTTACCTCTTCTTTAGGTAAAGGAATAATCGCAGCTTCTCTCGCTAAACTATTGCAATCCAGAGGTTTAGAAGTTACCATTCAAAAGTTTGATCCTTATATCAATGTAGATCCTGGTACGCTTAATCCATATGAGCATGGTGAGTGCTATGTCACTGATGATGGAGCGGAGACTGACCTAGACCTAGGTCATTATGAGCGATTCCTTAATATCTCTACCTCGCAAGAAAATAATGTAACAACTGGGGCTATATATCAATCAGTAATTAATAAAGAAAGAGCAGGTGATTATCTAGGGAAGACCGTACAAATCATCCCACATATCACTGATGAGATCAAGCGGAGAATTAGAGCATTAGAGGGCACTAAGAAGTATGATGTAATCATAACTGAGATTGGAGGTACGGTAGGTGATATCGAGTCATTACCTTACTTAGAAGCTATCAGGCAGTTAAGGATGGATCTTAAAAAGAAGAATTGTCTTTGCATTCATCTTACACTAATACCTTACCTGAATGCAGCTAAAGAGCTGAAAACCAAGCCTACACAGCATTCTGTTAAAGAATTACAAGAAACAGGAATACAGCCAGATATACTGGTTTGTCGTACTGAGCGACCTTTGAGTAAGGAGATTAGGAAGAAGCTTTCTTTGTTTTGTAACGTCGAGTATGAATCTGTTATCGAAGCAATAGATGCTGATACGATCTATGATGTGCCATTATATATGGCTGAGGAGAAGCTGGATGCTATCGTTTTAAAAAAATTAAAACTAACAGCACCACATAAGTTAGATTTAAAGAAATGGAAGGAGTTTCTACATAAGCTCAAAAATCCTAAACAGAAAGTAAGAATCGGATTAGTAGGTAAGTACAATGAATTGCAAGATGCATATAAATCTATTCATGAGGCATTTACCCATGCAAGCGCTGTTAATGAGTGTGAAGTAGAGGTAGTTTCTATACATTCTCAAAAGCTGGAGAAGAAAGAGAATCTGTCTAAAATCTTCAAAAATTTGAATGGCGTTTTAGTAGCACCAGGTTTTGGGGAGCGGGGTATTGAGGGTAAGATTGAAGCTATTAAGTTCATCAGGGAAAATAATATTCCATTCTTTGGGATTTGCTTGGGTATGCAATGTGCAGTTGTCGAGTTCTTTAGGAATGTGGTAGGTGTACGTAAAGCATCTTCGACTGAAGTAGATCCGCAATCTAAGCATCCGGTTATAGATCTCATGCCAGAGCAGAAACACATCAGCAAAAAAGGCGGAACTATGCGTCTCGGGGCTTACAGTTGTAAGTTAGCACCTAAGTCTATTGCAAAGAAGGCTTACGGTAAGAGCAAAATAAAAGAGAGACACAGGCACAGATACGAGTTTAATAACGACTACCTAGAGCAAATGGAGGGTGAGGGATTGATAGCTACAGGAGTTAATCCTGAGAGCGGACTTGTAGAGGTTGTAGAGTTGTTAAACCACTCTTACTTCATAGGTGTGCAATATCACCCTGAGCTCAAGAGTAGAGCGGAGAATGCTCATCCCTTGTTCGTTTCTTTTGTTAAGGCAGCTATGAAGAATGCAACTAAGCAAGAAGAGCGAGCTTCGTTAAATTAAAGCGTTGAGTTTATTCCAAAAATATGGTGCGCTAAGCATCGGGATACTTCTATCAATTTTTATAATCTTCTATTCTTCTGATTTTTCATTCTTTTGGGATTCGATTCAGTTAGGGTCTCAGCATGCGGACTGGTACTACTCAAAAGACCTTAGCCATTTCTTTCTCCCTAGTAATTTAGACAGCGGTCACTTCCCTTTGTTCGGGTTTTACTTGGCTGGGCTATGGGCTTTGTTTGGTAAGTCCTTGATGGTGAGTCATCTTGCTATGTTACCATTTTTAGTGGGATCAGTTTATTATATGAATGGT
>CALFUQ010000415.1 GCA_937929885.1 uncultured Saprospiraceae bacterium | reverse complement strand
AGTCGGAGTATTATTAAATAGACTTTAGCCTGTTAGTTGTGTGATCGGAGTTAGCTTGACATACTCGAATTCCACCTCTGACCCTTCTGCCTGTAGTGCCACTTGTCCACTCTGAACTGTACTCTCATAGCCATAGTTTACGAGTACTCCGTTGACCCAAACTTTTACTTTATCATTTAGGCATTCTATTTTCATCTCGTTCCATTCACCAAGTGGGTTTTCTGTTCCGTCCGTTAGATTAAGTATTCTTCGCTTTTTCCCTTCTCTGATACCCCACTCTTCTTTCGGTCCTCTTCGTTCTACCATATTGGGCACTTTGATATCAGCTACAATACACCAGAAGTCACCAGCATTCTCATGATACATTTGTACTTCTATCGACTTAGGGAACATCTTATAAAGTGATCTTGGTGTCGAAGCATGTACTAAAACGCCGCAATTTCCTGGCTCTCCTGCGAATCTATATTTTACATCAAGTCTATAGTTTTGGTAAGACTTGTCAGTAATGACATGGCCTTGAGGTGTGCCTAAGCTCACAAGTTTCCCATCTCTAATTATGAAAGGATTAATGGCATCTGGAACAGTATCCATTTCTGGGATATCTATGTGCCAGCCACTTAAGTCCTTGCCATTAAAAAGATCGATCGTCTGTCCTGAGTTTTCAAATTCCCCCTTGGTTTCTTTGTTAGATGTAGGAGTATTTGAATTACAAGCAACCATACCTAAACTGAGAACGAGCAATAAAATTGACTTACACATATAGAAGTATTTAGTTATCCTAATATACTCTGAACTATCTTAATATGGACTGATTAATTACTTTGATAGACCCGCACATAATCCACCTCCATCCGCTGAGGCCAGATGCTCTCATCTACTCCATGCTTACCTCCCCAATTACCTCCAACGGCAAGATTTAAGAGCAGATGAAATTTCTGATCGAATGGCCACTCATCTATTGATGCTTTTTCATTTTTGAATTCGAAGTATTGCATGTTATCAAAATACCAAACCATTCTGTCCTCGTTCCAATCCAGTGTATATAAATGGAAGTTTGATTCTAAAGTTTTATCCTTTAGCGAGCCTCCTTTTTGTGTACCATTAATATGGTTGTATGCTTTTGTATGGATTGTGCCGAATAGACTATCTGGGCTATAGCCTACATGCTCCATGATATCTATCTCTCCACACCTTGGCCATCCTCCATATTCCGCCATGTCCGTTGGAAGCATCCATATGGCAGGCCATGTACCTCGCCCTTTAGGCAACTTCGCTTTAACCTCGATTCTGCCATACTTCCAATCTCCTTTACTTTTGGTTACCAGCCGTGCAGAAGTATAATTCATATCTTCTTTCTTCTCCTTGTGCGCTTCTATGATAAGTTTCCCATCTTTTACTCTGCTATTTTTTAAAACTCCTTCAGAATAATATTCTAATTCATTGTTACCCCATCCACAAATATTAGGACAGCCGTTACCGACATCATAAGACCACTTTGTACTATCTGGAAGCCCGTCACTATCAAACTCATCTGACCACACAAGATCTAAAGAAGAAATTACTACTGATTCAGAATCTGATGGCTGTCGCTGTTGACAAGAGACATGCGCAAGCAAAAATATTAAGCAGAGAAAGTGCTTCATTATTTTTCTTGAAAGACTCTGATATAGTCTACCTCCATCGTCTGTGGAAACACTGTTGTCTCATCTGGTTCTCCTGGCCAATTACCTCCTATGGCAACATTCATAATGAAAAAGAATTCATTGTTAAAAGGATAGTTAAAACCCTGTGTGTTATCAGTAGTGATGGTGTGAAATAATGTTTCATCTACATGCCACTGCATAGAATTATTTTTCCAGAGCAATGTGAATACATGATATTGGTCAGCGAAATCCTGACTTAAAGAAAAGCTACTGCCTTGAAATTGGCTCCCTTCTCCTGAGTTCCCCCAATGTGCAGTACCATGGGATATGTTGGGCGTGTGCCCTACCAACTCCATAATATCAATCTCTCCGCAAGCAGGCCATGACACTTCGTTTATATTTTCACCTAGCATCCATATAGCTGGCCAGATACCTTGACCCTTAGGTAGCTTAGCTCTTATGTCTATTCTGCCCCACTTATATTCTCTCTTATCTTGAGTTATAATCCTTGCACTAGTATACGGCTCTTCCAGTGCGGTGATAATAAGTTTTCCGTCTTCTAATTTTATGTTTTCGGGTTGATCAGAATAGCTCTGCAACTCGTTATTCCCCCAACCACAAAGATCCTTATTGCATCCATTACCCATCTCATAAGTCCATGAAGATGCATCTAACACTTCTCCATCAAATTCGTCTGACCATACTAGATTATACCCTGCTTGATTAGAAGCCGTTTCATATCCATCTTCTGTATAAACTGCTTCGTCAAAATCCTTTATCAAAATAGTTGCCATTTCAAATTTGATAGTCGCATTTACCGCTCCTGAAATAAGAACAGAAAAAGTTTCATCTATCTCCTTAACATCATCAGCAAGAATAGTGATAGGAACAGTTTGTTTTGTTTGACCTGGTGCAATCTCAATTGTTGTAGATAGAGATTCAAAATCTGATCCAGCTTCTGCAGTTTTAGAAATAGTCTCTACGTTTACGCTAACCATCTCTGTCGTAGATTGTGAGAGTGTGACCTCAACTAAAAGCTCAGAAGTCTCGGGGTTTTCATTTACATTTTTACTTATGATACTAATCTCAGGCACTACGGCAGGAGGTGTAACTCCTCCCCCACTATCATCACCACATGAACAAAGTAAGACTGCTATAAAAAATATGATATTGTTTTTCATTATCCTGTAAAGTAACATAATACTGAAATTACTACTGCAACTAGTAAGCCAGATGCAACCAGATCCCACTTGCTATAGCTTCCTTTATTTTCTGCCTTTTGTTCTGCTGTTAATGTACCAAATGCAAGCCCTTGTATTTTATCATAGTCAGGAGCTTTGGTCATTAAACTTACAACACTACAAACTACTACACATGCTAAGAACATAAACACCGCCATGTGAGCAAAGTTTATACTTGCGTAGGTAGCTAGCAATCCTGATGAACCTTCTACAAGCGATCCTGTACCACTATCCATGTAAATGAGCTCAGCAATAATTCTAAGTGTCGCCATAAATAGTCCAAAGAATAACGTTGCAATCGCTCCTTGTGCATTCACTCGTTTCCAAAATATACCCAACAAAAACACTGTAGTAATAGGAGGAGCTATATATGATTGTACACTTTGTAAATATTGATACAATACTCCCCCACCGATTTTTTGCATCACAGGAATCCATAACATCCCTAAGACCACTACTACCGCAGTTGCATATTTTCCTATTTTTACGAGATGCTTCTCTGTAGAGTCAGGATACATTTTCTTAAATATATCTACCGTAAAGAGCGTAGAACTAGAATTAAAAACTGAAGCCAATGAACTCATGAGCGCTGCCATCAGTCCACCTGCAACTAATCCTTTTAATCCTGCTGGTAATAGATACTGGACCATCGTAGGAAATACCTGATCACTCTTTTCATAATCGATGATACCTTTCTCTTTTAACCCGTAGGCGATGATACCTGGAATTAAAAAAATAAAAATAGGTAAGATCTTAAGGTACGCTCCGAATATAGCTCCACGTCTTCCTATCTCTATCCCGTGCGCCGAGAGCGTTCTTTGCACTATGTATTGATCGGTACACCAATACCAAATCCCAACCACTGCACCTCCAAACACAAGGCCCGTCCAAGGAAAATCAGGATCACTTGACGGCTTCCACATATTGAAATGCTCTGGGCCTACTGTCGCTCTTAATTCTCCCCATCCGCCAATTGCTTCAAGCCCCATATAAGTAATAATCAATGAACCTATGATTAAAACCACGGTCTGTAGCGCTTCCGTGTATAGGACTGCTCTCATCCCTCCGAAAATAGTATAGGCTCCCGTCACAACGACTGTTATAATAGCTCCAGTTAAAAAGCTCAAGCCTAATAATGCTGACACAACTATCCCTCCTGCATATATCGTAACTGAAACTTTAGTAAGTACATACCCGATAATCGAAAAAATAGATAAGAACCACCGAGACTTACTATCGAATCTTTTCTCTAAAAACTCTGGCATAGTAAAGGCTCCACTCCTCATATAAAAAGGAAGAAACAACCAACCTAGCAAAAGCACTATCCAAGCATGCAGCTCGTAGTGAGCCATCGGCATACCCGATTCTGCACCTGTCCCTGCCAATCCTACTACATGCTCAGAACCTATATTAGACGCAAAAATGGATGCTCCAATCACAAACCAACCAACGTCTTTTCCAGCTAGAAAATAATCTTCAGTGGTTTCATTTTTTTGCCGAATTACCCAAACAGCAATAGCTCCTAATCCTAAAAAATAGGCAGCTAATACAATCCAATCTAAGGTTACTAAGCCTGTCTCCATGGGTGCTATTTTTTAGATATACTGATTGATTATATTTTCAAATAACTCTTGCTTACCACTGATCTGATCTGGTTCTCCATTGCTATTACCCAGCTTAGCCAATTGATTTAGAGTCATTTTACCACTAGAAAATTTCTTACCATTACCTCTATCAAAACTTGCATATCTTTTCTTCCTCAACTTTTTATAGTCTGACTCTTTCAATATATCATTGGCAATTAGTAAAGCTCTTGCAAATGCATCCATACCACCAATATGTGCATGGAATATATCTTCTAAGTCAGTAGAATTTCTTCTGGTCTTTGCATCAAAGTTAACACCTCCACCCTGGAAGCCTCCTGCTTCTAATATTACTAGCATCGTCTCTGTAAGTTCATACAGATCTACTGGGAACTGATCTGTATCCCAGCCATTTTGGTAATCACCCCTGTTAGCATCTATAGATCCTAGTGCTCCTGCATTTGCTGCAACTTGTAATTCGTGTTGGAAAGTATGGAGCGCTAAGGTTGCGTGATTTACTTCCGCATTGATTTTAAAATCTCCCATTAAGCCATACTCTCTTAAAAATCCTAGCACTGTTGCCGTATCAAAATCGTATTGATGCTTAGACGGCTCCATGGGTTTTGGCTCTATGAAGAATGTCCCTTTAAAACCATTTTTTCTAGCATAGTCTTTACACATATGGAGGAACCTTGCCATATTGTCTAGTTCCTTTTTCATGTTGGTATTAAGCAGAGACATATACCCTTCTCGTCCACCCCAGAATACATAGTTCTCTCCTTTGAGTTTCATGGTGATGTCAATTGCATTTTTTACCTGCGCACCAGCATGTGCTACGACATTAAAGTCAGGATTTGTAGATGCACCGTTCATATACCTTGGGTTACTAAATAAGTTAGCTGTACCCCAAAGCAATTTAATTCCAGATGCTTTCATTTTTTTCTGCGCGTAATCAGATACAGTATCTAATCGCTTTCTCCATGCTTTGAGTGTATCGGCCTCATCTACCATGTCCACATCATGGAAGCAGTAGTACTCCATCCCTAGTTTAGTCATAAACTCAAAAGCCGCATCCACCTTGTCCAATGCACGTTGCACAGGATCTTGATTTAAATCCCACGGAAAAACTTTAGTGCCTGGACCAAACGGATCAGCACCCGTATTACAGAAGGTATGCCAGTAAGCTGTAGCAAACTTAAAATGCTTGCTCATCGTTTTACCTCCTACTTTCTGATTTGCATCATAGTATTTAAATGCAAGTGGATTTTTAGATTTCTTACCCGCAAATTTAATTTTGCCAATACCCTTAAAGTATTCCTTCTTTCCTTTTAGTATTCCTTTTTTTGCCATCTAATTAAAATTATAAATGTTGTTTTAATTCTTTTTTCCAATTCTTGTATGCGAACGCCTCTTCTTCATTTTTCTTTTGAGGTTTGATTACTTTCTCCACCTTGAGATTTTTAAACGCATCTCCAAGTTTTGAAAAATGTCTCACCCCATACCCTGACCCTAATGCAGCTCCCGTGGCTCCTGTTGTCTCAATGATCTTGATAGGTGCACCAGTTAAATTTGATATTGTCTGTGAAAATATTTTAGACCTGAAGAGGTTATCGTTTCCAACTTTAAGGTTACTTGTGTCGATACCCATTTTGTTCATTGCCCTCATGCCATAGACGAATGCAAATGCTATTCCTTCCAAGGTTGCTCTATACATATGTGCTTTACTATGACTGTTCAATTGTAGTCCTTTGAGATGTGCACCTACGTTTTTATTATTAAACATTCGCTCTGCTCCATTTCCAAATGGTAAGACAGATAGTCCATTACTTCCTATTGCTATTTTGGCTGCTTGCTTTTCCAATTCCTCATACGAAGTTTTATCTGGAGCAATATTGTTTCGCAACCATGCATACATACTTCCAGCTCCGTTGATGCAAAGTAATATCCCAACTCGCGGATCTTTATTTGTATAGTT
>CALFUQ010000414.1 GCA_937929885.1 uncultured Saprospiraceae bacterium | reverse complement strand
TACCATCATAGACTTCGAAAAAATTCGAGCAGATTTTCCTTTACTCCAAAGAGATATGAACGGAAAGCCGATCTTATTAATCAAGAAAGTGTGCGCTATTACAGTAGAGTATAATCATAGATCCATCAAGACCTTAGAAAGGCTTGGATTAAAGTATAAAAAGAAAATTCGTTTAGAAAATGATGATGAAGACCTATTGTACTTTGAAAATTGATCGACTAATATTATCTTTTAAAATAAATTAGGAATTATGTACAATGGAAAATTCATCGGCGATTTAGTTAAGCTGTGTACACTTGCCCTCGGCATTATAGTAATCTCAAAGACTTACTATGACAATACCGATGCATTCCATCTACCTAAATCAAATTATGCAAAGGCCATCGAAGTCCAGCGCACAAAACAAATAAAAACAAAAAAGAGAGCACTCCTAGATAAGTCTTATGAGGATATGATGTGTGATGGTGACAACCATATGTATCATGGAGAATTTGTAGATGCTTCCAGAAGATACTTCGATGCCAAATCAATTTATCCAGAAAGATTTGAACCAAGAATTTCTCTGTGCAGGTCGCTGATGAAATTATCAGAGCAAACAGATTACTTCTTACCCGCAACACAGAAAGAAATACATTTTGCTTTTAACTATTCTCATGCAACCAACGATGATCGATTGCTAGATGAGTTATGTCAAATGGATAAAGATGTAATCCAGATATTTGAGCAGGCTAAGACCAAATTTAAATACTGGGATGAACTGATGACCTTAGAAGATTACTAAATTAAAAAAGGGTTGATAAGATATACTCATCAACCCTTTGGTATTCAAATTGATGCTAATTAATTTATCTTAAGTAATTTTCCTTTCAATACTACGTCATCGATTATAACGCTATAGATATACACACCAGCTGCTTTCATTTCCTCATGTCCTAACTCTATATCGTTTTGACCTTTGGTAATTCTAATCGATCTATCAACCACTTTTTCTCCATTGACTTTATATATCACTAATTGGCCAAGTTGTGTTTTATTATTTTCAAAAGTGATATTCGTAGTGTAGGTAAATGGATTAGGATTTGCAGATATAGAAGCATATCGGTCACGTCTTTCGATGTTATTACTCTGCAAATCAAAGTCACCACCATCAACTACATCACCTAATCTTATCGCTATAAAATTAGCTTCATACTCAGTGTCCTCTAGCGAATTTATAATATGCTCAGCATCGAATGCTTCTCCCCAAGGAGATGACTCATCTTCAAACTCATAATCTTCATGTATGAAGACCCAATCCGCTTCTTCATTCCAGAGCTTGTTTTCTAATTTGATTGTTTCTGCCAAATCTCCAAAGTCTATATCTCCAGATCTATTAATATCGGCAGCTATTAGCATGTAAGGATCTGTAATAAGATTACGTCCTGATAAATGATCATACAGACGATCAGAATCTTCTCTAGTTACAAATCTGCTATCCTCACTAAGCTTCTCAGCACTCACAGTATAAGCTTTATACATTTCTATTGACTCGAAATCGTAAGCTCCGTCTTCAGAAGATGAGATAGTTTTCATAGGCTCATCATGTGATCCTTCATTTAAGATTACACTAGCATCTACTACTGATTGCCCATAGTGTAATGTGATCTCTCCATAGACTGTCGCCATCTTTACTTCATCATCTTCCTCTACTATCTCCTCCGTACTTTCTTCCTCACTCTCATCTTCGGAGAAATTATCAGTTGCGTCTTCTTCATCAACACCATCTGCATCTTTATCTTGCTCATCAGGTTCTGCATCTGCTTCATCAGCACTTTCTTCAACTCGGACACAATCAGGAATATTAGCAGCATTATTTTGAATAGTAAGATTCACCACGCAGTAAGCCGTATTTCCAGAGCCATTAGACACGTAAATCTTTAATTCGTTATTTCCCAGCTGGTCACAACTAAAAGTCTTAACCATGATAATTTCATCTTCATCAAAAGAAAACTGGACATCGCTACCGCAATTATCACTTGACCCTTTATCAAAATCTTTAGCCCATATCTCAGCCATACCTGCATCTACCTCACCATCATCATCTGTATCAATTCCCATCAGCGGGGTGACTATAGATCTTACACAATACGGCACAGGTGATTTGTTATTTTCTACAGTTATGTACTGCTTATATTGTTTTGTGTATCCACAACCGTACTTAACGCTATACTTTACAGTAGTCTTACCAACTGGATAATCTCCACTGGCATTACTTCCATTCTTATCGGCATATTCAGAATCATGAGTGATTATAAACTTATCACCACAACTTTCTGCCATGACCTCTAGATCTTCCATATCGACTCTCCCCTTCTCACATGACTCAGAATCAATCGTTATATCTGATGGCATATGTACTATTGGTTCATCGCTATTTACTATTTTAATAGTTTGATGGTAGGTATATCTTCCTTTAGATGATCCACTGTTAGGCACATACACACACCAATCATAGACCACCCACTTACGTACCACTTTCTTACAAGTACTATTGAAATAAAAAACTTGGTCAGTATAATTATGCCCAAATCGAGAACATCCATCATTCTCATAATATGGTTTCTGAGCTCCATAAGGAAGATCCTGAGGTGTAAACCCTGGGTTACATCCTTCTAAAACTACCTCTTCTGTTGGCCAAACAATATCAGGATCGCCATAAGCATTTTGTCCTACATAGATAGTCTGAGAACACTTATGCCATTTACCAGCATAATCCGCAACTTGCCATTCTCTTGTAATATATCCTCTATTACATTCGCTTAAATGACGATATACTTTGCTTTCTTTTAACCATACTTTCTTACCATTATGGATATAGTGTGCATCTCCATACCTATCAAGATCCCACAGCTCAGCACCACATTTTACATGTACATCATCTGGACAGTACATCTCGAAATAATGTCTTGTACACTTATCTTCTAGGTTAAATGAGAAAACTTTTTTCTCGCCATAGCAAGATGCATCGTGGCAAGTAACTTCTAACTTAAAAGTACCATAACCATAATCTCCACTTATCCAATCACTGATATAACTTCCTTTAGGGGTTACCCATTTGTACGATGCATTGGTGCATCCTTTAACCCATGGTTTGGCATCTATTGTTACTTTTCCTTCTGTATCGTAGCAGTGTTTGATATTTGGTTCTAATGGCCATTTAACATCAAAACTGCAGTACCCATCACTACAATCTTTCGCTACTTTAAACTTAACCACTCTTGTCTCATATTCACATGAAAGGTCATGGCAAGTGACTGTGAGTGTATAAGTACCATATCCATGATAGCCTCCTATGTACGCTCTATTAAAAGTTCCTATTGGTGTGGACCAAGAGTAATCTACATTAGCACAACCAGAAACCCACTCTGCAGCATTAAAAGAAACATGACCATCTTTATCATAACAATGATCGAGCACCGCAGGTATAGGACAATTAACTACTAAGTCGCAGGTAGTAGATGTACATCCAGAGTATACTAGGACATTAGATTCATGGCATACTGAGCCACAGATTTTCTTTAGTTTATAGCAACCATCATTAGCGATGTTATGAAATGTTCCAGCAGAATAATATCCAATAAAAACATATGGATCTGACAACGTAGGCGCGTACATCACGTGATAAGAGCCATAGCAAGGGGTACTTCCTATAAGCGCAAACATGCAATCCATTTCCATTATGGTTATATCTTCTACACAAGCGAAGTCTGTTGATTCTTCACAAACTTCAGTAGCATAGCTGGTTTGGAAGTTCAGGATTAAGCAAAAGCTTATTAGTATTGCCTTAGCAATAGAGGTTATAGTTGTCATAATTAGAGTCTTAATCGTTAGATTACCGCCTCTAATATAGCATTTTATATATTAAATATTTATGTAATGTGTTATCTAAATGTCTTCTAAGATAACTAAGTCCATAAGTGATAGAAGGAGTATTCTATTCTTGATCTATTGCCTTTTCTTCGGCATCCATCCTCATGATTTCATTCATAACCTCCTCTAACTGTTCAGCACCAATTCTTTTCATAAGTATTTTGCCAGCACGATCAATGATATAGATGTAAGGCGTTGAGGTAGCATAGAATTTTGCTTGGGCTCGTGATCTTCCTATTTCATCCGCTAGATTTAGCAGATTTCCCATTTCTTTTTCTTCTATCCCTTCCCAACATTTTTCGATATTCTTACGACCGTCAGTACAAAACGAGATGACTCTGACACCTTTATCGATAAATTTATCTTGGAACTCCACTACATGAGGCATCGCTTTTTTGCAGTGCCCACACTCTGGTTTCCAAAATAATAGGACTTTATAATCTGCATCTAATTTACTGAGGGTATATTCTGTACCTGCTCTATCCTTAGCCGTAAAGTCAGGTGCTTGCTTACCTATCAAAACTGGCTGAGTTCGCTTTGCCTTATCTACAATCTTAGCTAAGTTCTCTTCATCTACCCAAGTTGCTTCTCCCTTATCGTAATACTCTAAAGCAAGATGAACATATACCGCATCGTAACCCACAATCTTAGAGCCGTGATATTTATTTAAAAAATGACTTAGGTAGTACTTGTAAGTATCTTCTGCAGGCTTTGATTTAGCTAAGATAAAATCAAGAGACCTATTTATAGAATCTGGATGTGAAGGCGTCAATTTTTCTAAATAGTAAGTTATACGCTCGTGCAAGAACGGCGTTCTTAATGTCTCAGGGCGATCTAACGCAATGTGATCAAAATAATGAGCTTTATAATATTTAAATTTCTCTAATCTGATTTCCTCTTCAGTTCCAGAGAACTCAGGCATTTCAACTTGATTATTAGCATTGATAAGCATAGCTATTATCGAATTTGGGTCTTTCGCCGCTACTTCACTTTGCTTAGATTTAACTCTTGTATTAATCGCTTCGATTTTCTTTGATATATCCTCGGTAGATTTTCCTAGGCTATCTAGTTCTGTTTTCCGCTCATTTAGTTTAGTAGCCTCAACTCGGTTTTCTTTTATGAAATCCAAATATTCATAAAATCTTGTGTTAACATCTGAGCCTTTAAATTTCACATCTCCCAGGTCTTCACCATCAGTCTTTACTGTAAACTCTTGATCGTCTTCTACAAGGAATTGTATAAACTCTACCTCTGGCTGGGTCAGCATAAGATAAACGCCATGCTTAAGTGGCTCTTCTCCTTCTAATACAAATTTGTTAGATACAGAGTCCTTTCTGAGTGTGTCTTGCACTAAAGTCTGTTCACCAAGGTAATAGCCTACGATTAGCTCCGCAGCGTCATAATTCTTAATCTCAAAGTTGATTTTGTGCCCTGCACTCTGTGCTTGTAGGATCAAAGAAGACAATATAGATAAACAAGTAACCAGTAAAAATCTCATCATTTCTGTAATGCTATAAGTATAAGACTGTATCTAAAGTAATTAAACAGTTATCCTTAGGTTAAGATTTTTGAAAATCAATGAAATATTTATGCTTCACCTAATTTGTTGTCATTTTTATAGTAATATCTCATGGTAATTGATTTGTCAAAATCAAATATGCCAAAACTAGAAATCCTATACAATAGAAGGCTTTTGCAAATAATAAGATCTCATTTGATTGAACATCAATTTCACAATGAATTTGTTCCAGATATAAATGACTATAAACATGAATATTACAAAGAATACTTTGGAGTAAAGGACCACAAGGAATTTGGTTATTTATGCTTTAATCTTAAGCTTAGCCGCAAGTAAGTAAAGCACAGACATTCTGATAGCAACTCCATTTTCTACTTGATCTAATATGATAGAGGCGTCAGAATCTGCTACATCACTACTTAGTTCTACTCCCCGATTGATAGGCCCAGGATGTAATATCAAAACCTCAGAATCTAAACTTTGGATTAGATCTTTATTGATACCGAAGTATTGCTGGTACTCGCGTATAGATGGGATGAATTTAATGTCCTGTCTTTCTAGCTGAATTCTTAGCACGTTAGCTACATCTGCCCACTCTAGGGCTTCTTTGATATTGTAGAATACATCGACACCTAAGGACTTAATGTGTTTTGGAATTAAAGTCGGGGGGCCACATACCGCTACTTTAGCTTCTAGTTTTTTGAGACACATTATATTGCTCAATGCTACTCGGGAATGTCTTATGTCTCCTACGATTACTACTTTAAGCCCTTTGATTTTACCAAGTCGCTCTTGAATAGAATAAGCATCTAGCAATGCTTGAGTAGGATGTTCATGAGTACCATCACCAGCATTGATGATTGAAGCATCTATGTGTTTTGACAAGAAGAAATGAGCACCTGGCTCTGGATGCCTCATCACTACCATATCTATTTTCATAGATAGAATATTATTGACTGTATCCAGCAAGCTTTCTCCTTTCTTAACGGAAGATGATGAAGAGCTAAAGTTGATTACATCAGCAGACAATCTTTTTTCTGCTAATTCGAAGGACAATTTAGTTCTAGTAGAATTTTCGAAAAAAAGATTAGCTATAGTAACATCTCGCAGAGAAGGTACTTTTTTGATTGGACGATTGATAACTTCTTTAAACTCTTCAGCTCTTTTAAAGATTAGTTCTATATCATCCTTGGTGATGTACTTTATGCCGAGAAGATGATTAGTACTTAGTTCTGTCGCCATCTATTTTTTAGAATCTTCTGTTTGAGAAAATAATAAGATCTGATCTTCACCATCAAGGTGCTTCCATTCTACTTTGACGTATGCTTCGTCTATTGAGTCTACAGTTACACCTACATAATTTGATTGGATTGGGAGTGCTCTATTAAATCTTCTATCTACCAGACTCAGAAGTTCGACTTTATCTGGTCTTCCAAACTGCTGTAGAGCAGTTAGCGCTGCTTGTATTGTCCGCCCTGTGTACAAGACATCATCTACCAAAATCACACTTTTGCCCTCAATGATAAAGTCCATATGAGTGCTGCTAGCTTTGAGCGGTGTATCTCTCCGTCTAAAATCGTCTCTGTAAAATGTGATATCTAGTTTGCCATAGTCGATCTTCGTCTTAGGCATAATCTTTTTCATTGTCTTCATGATTCGATCAGAGAGGATGGATCCTCTATCCTGAATACCTACGATACAACAATCATCAAATGAAGGGTAATTCTCTATTAACTGATGGCAAAGTCTAGTGACGGTTAGCTGAAACTGCTCTTTATTTAGTATAACTCTGCCTTTCTGCATGTATTAGATTACAAATATAATTATAATGCATCTATTTATTTTCCTGGAGCTTTGCCCAAGTATCTCTCATCGTTACCGTCCTGTTAAACACTTTCTTATCATCAGTAGAATCTTGATCTACACAGAAGTAGCCATTTCTCATAAACTGAAATTGCTCTCCTTCTTTAGCATCCTTTAAGCTTGGTTCTGCAAGTGCTTTAGTATTCACTTCAAGCGAGTCTTCATTTATGAAGTCCGTAAACTCTTTCCCTTCATGACCATCAGGAGTTGGATCATTAAATAGTCTATCATAGTTTCTTACCTCAATTGGTAATGCGTGCTCAGCTGAAACCCAGTGTAATACTCCTTTTGTTTTAATTCCAGACTCATCTGATCCACTTTTACTATTCGCATAGTAAGTGGCGTACACTACTTCAACTTCCCCTTTTGTATTCTTCTGGAAATCATCACATTGAATGATGTATCCATTCTTTAGTCTTACGTTTCGTCCTGGTGCTAATCTAAAATATTTCTTTGTTGGATTTTCCATGAAGTCGCCTCGCTCGATGTAAAGCTCTTTTGAGAATGGCACTATTCTCGTACCAAGACTCTCATCTTCAGGACTATTGACAGCTATCATTTCTTCAGTCTTACCTTTAGGATAATTTCGGACGATTAGTCTGAGCGGGTCTAAAACTACCATCACTCGCTTAGTTGTTTTGTTAAGTTCTTCTCTTACACAAAACTCTAGCAAGTTCATATCAATGAGATTATCTCGCTTCGCCATACCCACTCTATCTACGAAATTACGTAACGCAGCAGCAGGATACCCTCTTCTTCTAAGACCAGAGATCGTAGACATACGTGGATCATCCCACCCATTGACCACTTTACTCTCAATTAGCTTCAAGAGCTTTCGCTTACTTGTAATCATGTAAGCAACATTCATTCGGGCAAATTCGATTTGCCTTGAAGGGAAGATTCCTAACTTCTCTATTAACCAATTATAAACATCTCTATGATG
>CALFUQ010000413.1 GCA_937929885.1 uncultured Saprospiraceae bacterium | reverse complement strand
TAACGCTTAATGGATCAGATAAAATGATTGGAGCTATTAGTCTTTGGCATTTTTCTGAGGATAAAACTGTAGCTGAAGTAGGTTACGACCTGCACCCTACCCACCAAAATAAAGGTTACATGTCTGAAGCTTTAACCACTGCAATTAAATATGGATTTAATGAATTAGGCTTTAAAATGATTACAGCCTATACACACAAAGACAATAAGAACTCTATCAAGCTACTCAGTAAAAACGGCTTTAATCATGTGAAAGGCATGATTGATACTGGAAATGAGAACAACATAATTTTCTCTTTAGCAAGAAATATTGATTAAAAAGAAGAATAGATGCAACCTCTCAAAAACTGTATGGTCTTTTAAACAGAACTATATTTAAATCTCTAAATCAGAATAAAATGAAACAACTATTATTATTGATCCTATTCACATTTGCGATGTCTACATCAAATGCTCAAGATGAAACGCTTAAGCTAGATGATTTTAATAAGCTATCCGTATCTTCTAACATCAAGATGGAGTTAATACAAAGTAGCGAGAACAAAATGGAAATCGAAATCACTAAAGGAAAAAGATCTGAACTGAAAATTGAAGAAAGAAGCAATAATCTAAAAGTTTATATAAAAGGCAAAAACAGCTGGGGGAATACAAAGACAAAAGCCAATATCAAATTATACTTTAAGGAACTAAGCGATATTTCTGTAGCAGCGAGTGCTAGAGTATTTACAGATGATATTATTAAGGCTGACGATTTTGAAGCTGATGTGTCAAGTAGTGGTAGACTGAGCATCAACTTGGAAGCAAATTCTCTGGAGTCTGATGTAAGCTCAAGTGGGTCATTTAAAGTTGAAGGAATAGCTAAAGATATTGATGTCAGTGCTAGTTCAAGTGGATCGTTTCAAGGTGGAGATCTTAAAAGTGAAACTGCAGATTTAAAAGCATCTAGTTCTGGTTCTATAAAAACTTGGGTAACAAAAAGTATTAAAGCAAGCTCCTCATCAGCAGGATCAATCAGATACAAAGGGAATCCACCAGTACAAGATATAGATAGAGACAAATGGTCTGGCGGATCGATATCATCTGCGAATAACTAATAAACATAACCAAACTAATAAAATAAGAGCCTCTAAATATTTAGAGGCTTTTATTGTTTAACTAGCAAGTGCTTCTATTTTTTTACGTAACGTATGCTCTGAAGCTAAGCCATTTAATCGATCTTTGATTTTAGCCCCTTCACCAAAAAATAATGTTGGAATACTTCTAACATTAAACTTCGCCGCGATATCTTTTTGCTTATCGATATTCACTTTCACTATACTTACTTCTTCCTTGTACTCATTAGCGAGTATATTAACTACAGGCAATAAAGTCTGACATGGCCCACACCAATCTGCATAGAAGTCAATTACGAATGGCTTGTCACCCGTCACTAGATCATTAAATTCCTTTTTTGATTTTATTTCTTTCATTTCTCTAACATTTTTGTGATTAATAATATGACACAAAGATCAGCTCTACTATCAGTTATCTAATAGGTCATTATTCCTTATGAATTACCCAAACTTCCTTTAATTAATTAATTTTTGGATTTACTTCAAGCTTAACTCACTAATGCAAGCTGCTATTTATATTTTGTGGCATGAGGAAAATAGATCATATAGCTTATGTTGTACCTAATTTGCAAGATGGCTGCAGTCAGCTAGAAGAGCTATTGGGCTGCAAGGTTACAATAGGCGGGAGACACTTAAATAATGGAACCCATAATGCACTAATCAATCTTGGAAGCGAAATATATTTAGAAGTACTAGCAATAGATCACGACAATAAGGAGATCACAAGTCCTAGATGGATGGGAGTAGATCTTATATCTGAGCCAAAAATAACAAGGTGGGCTATGAAGACTAATGATCTTCCATCAGATCTAACAGTACTTAAAATGCATCACCCCGAGCACGGAGAATCCTTTGAAGGATCAAGAGTAAAACAAGATGGATCAATTCTACAATGGAATATGGCTATTCCAACTGCTGCTCCAGCAGTAGACTTAGCGCCTTTCGCCGTAGATTGGAAAGACTCTATACATCCTACCCTAACATTACCTGATGAATGTACTTTGATGGAAATGGAATTAATGCATCCGACCCCAAGTCGATTTGATAAGTTATTCGAAAGACTAAACATAGAACTCAAAGTCAAGCAAGGGACTAATGCTGAGATTAAATTAAAGATAAATTGTCCTAATGGCATCATAGAACTATCCTAAACCTAAATGAAGAATAACGCACAAGATTTTGAAATAATAGCTACCGAAGTCATAGGCCATCTTAAAGATTACTTATCTACAAGTCACGCAGGGCATGGTAAGGTTTTAGATCAAATTCCAGCAGAAGCATTAGCTAAGAAACTACGTATTAGCGAAACCATCAAAAAAGGAGGTTTAGAGGTAAGTGATGTCAAGCACATCGTAAAGCCATACCTTGAACATTCTCAACACATGCATCACCCCCGTTTTGTAGGGCACCAAGTGGCGGTCCCGCATGCTGGAGCGAGTATAGCCGACATGATACACGGAGTGATCAATAATCCGATGGCCATCTATGAAATGGGTCCTTCTGCATCAGTTATGGAGAGGGCTATGACTAACTGGTTGTTAAAGCAAGTAGGTTGGTTTCATCAAGAAGATATTTGTAATTTTAGTCATGATGTTAAAAGTGGAGCAGGTGTCTTCACTCACGGTGGTTCTATGGCTAATCTAACCGCCTTACTAAGTGCTCGTGCAGCTATAGCACCTGAAGCATGGACAGATGGCACACCTCAAGACTTGGTAGTTCTAGGATCAGATCTATGGCATTACTCTGTCGCGAGAGCTATTTCGATTATGGGGTTAGGTAGTAATAATTTTATGCCCATTGCTGTGGACCAAAAAGGCGTAATAACTCTAGAAGGACTTAAAGAAGCTTATCAGAATGCCATTAGTGACGGCAAACGAATAATGTGTGTAGTAGCCAATGCTTGTACTACTGCTACAGGACTTTATGATCCCATAGATGAGATGGCAGACTTCTGTAATGAAAAAGGTATCTGGTTTCATGTAGATGGCGCTCATGGTGCAGCAGCTTTAGTTAGCCCTGATAACAAGCATCTCATGAAAGGGGTAAATAAAGCTGACTCTATGATATGGGATATGCACAAGATGATGAGGACTACCACACTAAGTGCTGCAGTACTTTTCAAAAACCCACATCATATGGCTTCTACCTTCCAACAAAAGGGAAGCTATATTTTTCATGATAAAGAGAAATTAGGATTCGATGTGATCTCTTATGCGCTAGAGTGTACAAAGTCTGAGCTTGCTACAAAATTATTTTGGGTGCTAGCGGCAGAAGGGGAAGCAGGGCTTAGCAACTATGTTACTCACCTTTACAACATCACTAAAGAGTTTTATGAATTAGTAAATGGTCAGCCAGATTTTGAATGTCCATACTTTCCTGAGTCTAATATTCTTTGCTTTAGATATACAGGAACAGGGCACAGTAATGAATCTCAACTAAAGATTAGGAATAAAATAGTATTGGATGGTAACTCTTACATCACATCGTGTGATCTTAATGGTGAGAAATTTTTGCGATTTACTATTATGAATGATCTTACTACTAAGGAACATATAGATAAAATAATAAAAGATATTAGAGCATGTGCAGCGCAACTAAGTTAATTATTATAACTACTTTTTATTTCTCCCAATAATTCAGATACACCCTCATCAGCAGCTAGTTCCAAGTATTGTTCAAAAGACATAATGGCCGCTGAAGTGTCGGCTTGCGATAGTTTAAAGTTTGCATTAGCAACATGCACAAATGGGCTTCTAGGATAGTTACTTATATTATAGTCATAAAGTTGTTCTCCCAACTCTGGCTCGCCATTATATCCAAAACCCATCGCCCATGCGTTGATATAACTTTCTAGCGGCTTAACATCGTAACCCATTTTATTTGACATCATATCAAAGTGTGCTTCTACCTCTTCAACTATATCCTTGTCTCTTTGGGGAGAATCTTTATCATAATAATCTCCGATCTTATCAAAACGAAAGCCTCCATAAATAAATTTTAAGCCTTGAGGTAAGCCCTTGAGCGGAACAGTAAAGTGATTTTCCTCCATTTCCATTTCGAACTTCATACTTAACCCTTTCAGATTTGTTTTTTCGATCTTGTCTTTAAATCTTAGTACACTACTAGGAAGACCCATTAGCATGCTAGTGTCATTCTTGATTTCTTCTTCAGTCAACCCTTTAGTAAATGGCCCTGCTCCAACTATGTAGACTTGCTGATTATTAAATGTTTGATTAGTAAATGCATTAATCGCCTGCTCTGCAGATTTTTCATTGTCCCAATCCAAAGCAGGATCTAGTATCAAATAATTATCAAATAGATTTTTATTATTGACTAGAGTATTTAATACAAACAACCCACCAAGGGAATGACCAACTAGTGTTTTATAAGGTGCAACAGGATACTTCTCATTCACAAAGGGTATCAACTCATCACTAATAAATTTTATAAACTTACTCCCTCCACCTTGCTCACTAATACCATCTTGTCCATCACCAGATATCGATGGACTTAAATCATCATTACGATTAGGATTTCTGATCCCTACAATGATATGGGGAGGACACTGATCATTTGCACTAAAGCGAGAACTCAGCTGATCAACAATCCCAACCAATGGCAAGAAATGCCCATCAGCATCTACAACATAAATTACAGGAAACTTAACATCAGTAGTATCCATCCCATAAAATTCTGCAGGAACATGCACCCACACCTCCCTTTCTTCGCCAAGGATTTCTGATTCGATGATTTCTATAGTAGCTATCGAAAGCTCATCACCTGAGACGGCAAGGCTATTATCGTCTGCGATAGAAATCTGATCACAACTAAAAAATATAGAAAGAGCGCAAATGAGAAGGTATATGTAATAGATTAGTTCTTCTCATTAGAGTCTAGTATTTGGGACGAAAGTAATGTGTTGCATCACTATTAAAGAAAGCAAAAATAATTTTCTTCTAAAGAAATTCAATCAATCTCCCATTACATTACTAATCAAATCACTCTCTTCTCTATCTAAACAGTACATTCCTACGGCCTATCCACCATAGCAGGAATTGCCTGCCCCTCAATGTACGGTGCCCCTGCTTGTTGCAGCTTACGCTCCAGCGCAGGCATATCTTCTTCATCTAGTTGCTGGACTAGCGGTGTAATCTCATTCAATTCTAATCGAGCAATTTTTAGGCTTTCTCTATGCAACTCAGTAGGGCCGTAAGTAGTCGATAATGCTCTTGACGCCACTCTTAATCGATTGCTAATAGTTGGGTCATTTCGCTCCCCTATCTCCTCTTTTATCGGATTACCGTTAAGCATCTTATCGTATTGATTTATCTTTTTTCTGATCTCGTACATCTCTTCATTGATCGGACCAGCATCTATACTCGCTCGCTCTACTGCCGTTGCTAAAGCACCCAGTTTACTTTTGTTTTTTCTAATAGCACTTGAGATGGCTGATTGTTGATTTCTAAGCCTATTTAGCTCCTGAGCAAATCTCTGATACTCTGCTGCAGAAGCACCCTCTATCGTTCCATCTTGCAGCATCTCTACATTAAATGATTGTGGACCTACGAGCTCGGTAACCACTCCATTAACTTCTTTTGCCATTGATACTGTGTAACTACCAGGTGATGCCATATGCCCTCGATTAAATCTTGCCCTCCAAGAATTATTACCTCCTCGTTGGTTAGGATTGATAGCTCGTTGAGAAGCATGCCTTAAATCCCACGAGACTTTACTTACCCCTTGCTTGGCAGGTGCACTTATCTTCCTCACAACATCTCCTCTATCATCTTTGATGGTAAACCATAACATTGGCTTTGATTGCTGCTTTTCGTCTAACAATGCATCCCAGCCTTGGAAAGGAACATCCTTACCTTCCGCTGCTAATTTCTTCTCTTCTTTCTTCCGCGCTGATTTTTGACTTACAAATTCATCGGTCACATTATAAACAAACTGAGCACCAAAATCTGGATTCTTTGCCGTCCATAGCTCAGCACCCCTGTTTCCTTTTTGATTACGATAAACAAATAGCTTCGCATCTCTACCCGTGAGCAATTGATTATCAGCCATGAAGTTCTTACTCATATTTCGCATAGCGCTGTAATCATCTAGCACATAGAACCCTCGACCAAAAGATGCTGCAACCAAATCATTCTCCCGCTTCTGAATAACCAAATCTCTAAATGAAATTGTTGGTGTACCTTTAAGTTTTTCCCATTTTGCTCCTCCATCTAGTGTCGCATAAATCCCAAACTCTGTTGCAGCAAACATAATGTTGCCATCTACGTGATCCTGCACTACTCGCCAGACCAATGTCCTATCAGGTATATTGTTACTGATGGAAGTCCATGTAGCACCTCTGTTTATACTTTTATATAGATAAGGTTGAAAATCTCCTTGCTTATGATTATCCATTGCGACATACACAGTGTTAGGATCATGGAGGTCTGCTTTGATATCATTTACAAATGCTCTCTCAGGAGCACCTGGCAATGAACTTACATCTGTTTTCCTCCAGAACTTACCGCCATCTTCTGTAACCTGTATTATACCATCATCCGTACCTGCATAAATCAAATCTGCATTAAGCGGTGATTGTGCAAGCGAAGTAATCGAATTATAATTAGACATGGCTCCTACATCCCATGGGTTATCCCAACTCTGCACATTACCCATTATCTTAAGTCCTAGTCGCTCTTCGTTTCTAGATAGATCACCAGAAATCGCAGTCCAGCTATCGCCCCTATTAGTTGACTTCCATACTCGCTGAGAAGCAAATAACAAAGTAGCCGGATCATGTGGACTCACAATGATCGGAGCATCCCAGTTAAATCGTTCATATGGTTCTCCTGCACCTGCTTGTGGTTGTATGAATACTTGCTCACCAGTCTTGAGATCCACCCGATGCATTCCTCCCTGTTGTGTCTCTGCATAGATGATATTTGGGTTACCTGGTTCTGTTGCCGACTGATGTCCATCTGCACCTAGCGTCTTGTACCAGTCTGCATTCCTAATACCACTGCGATCGTCGGTTGCCGATGGGCCACCATGAGATCCGTTATCTTGAGTACCACCGAATATATGATAGAATGGTTTTCTATCATCCACAGCAACTTTGTAGTATTGAGTCAGTGGTAGGTTATCCATAAACCTCCACGTCTCCGCAAGATCAAGACTCTCATAAATACCTCCATCAGAACCAACTAACAGATAGTTCGGATCATCTTTTCTAAAGTTAATAGAGTGATTATCTGAGTGCTTATTACTTTCATTAAGTCTTCTAAAATTTTTACCTCCATTATCTGACACTTGTATCCTTACATCCATCAGATATAATCTGTCATAGTTATGAGGACATGCATAAAGCTCCTGGTAGTAATGAGGCCCTGTAGCTCCAGATACTGCATCCGACATTTTTTTCCAGGAGTCTCCCTGATCAAATGATTTAAACACTCCTCCTGTTGTTCTATCTAATTCTATAGCAGCGTATAGCTCATCAGGTTTTTGATGTGAAAGTGCCAGTCCTATCTTCCCTAGATTTGATGTTGGTATCCCTCCCTTAAGCTCTTGCCATGTCTCTCCTCCATCTCTACTCCTATGTATACCAGACCCTGGGCCACCACCCATGTAAGCAGCTACCGTACGATGCCT
>CALFUQ010000412.1 GCA_937929885.1 uncultured Saprospiraceae bacterium | reverse complement strand
AATGAAGCAATACCTAAACCTCCTAGAGCACATCCTAAAAACAGGCGTAGAAAAATCTGACCGCACAGGTACGGGCACTCTAAGTTGCTTTGGATACCAGATGAGATTTGATCTAAGTGAAGGATTCCCAATGCTCACCACTAAGAAGCTACACATAAAGTCAATAGTGCACGAGTTACTTTGGTTTCTTAAAGGAGATACTAATGTAAATTACCTTCAAGATAATGGAGTGCGTATCTGGAATGAGTGGGCAGATGAGAATGGAGACTTAGGTCCAGTTTATGGGAAGCAGTGGAGAAGCTGGCAATCGCCAAATGGAGAAACAATAGATCAGATTGCTAATGCCATTGACCTCATCAAAAATAATCCTGACTCAAGAAGGATTATTGTAAATGCATGGAACGTAGGGGAGTTAAAAGATATGGCATTAACACCTTGTCATTGCCTTTTCCAGTTTTATGTAGCAGATGGGAAATTATCATGCTTGTTGTATCAACGTTCCGCAGATACATTTTTAGGAGTACCGTTTAATATAGCATCATATGCTTTGCTGACTATGATGATGGCTCAAGTTTGCGATTTGGAGCCAGGAGAGTTCGTTCATGCGTTTGGAGATGTCCATTTATACTCTAATCATCTTGATCAAGCTAAGCTACAACTTACAAGAACGCCCACTGAACTACCAAAACTAGTCATCAATAAAGATGTGAAGGACATCTTCGCATTTACCTTTGAAGATTTCCAAATATTGGACTATAATCCTGCTCCACATATCAAAGCAGCAGTATCAATCTAGAAAATATTGAATTTCATAGGATTATAAATATAAATAAATTGGTATATGAGCCTGTTGATTTGTGTGAGACTCATTATCTTAAAATATAATATGAATTTTTATTTAGACAAAATCTAAATAATTGAACATCGTCTGCAAATATTGTTAATAATGATAACACAAAGTTATTTTTGCAGCGATTTGAGAAAATACCCCAGGGTCGATTAAAAGTAAATTTTAATGATATATAAATCATTGTGTACTAAATATTTACTTACAGTTTTTGTAAGTATCCTCTCCTTTTCCCTGTTTGCGCAGCCGTCCATTGATGAGGGTAAGAATTTATTCAAGATAAATTGTGCCCAATGCCATGCGAAAGACATGAAATCTGCTCTGACTGGTCCTGCTTTAGGTGGTTCTGAAGAGCGATGGGCAGATTATCCTCAAGAAGATTTATACAGTTGGATTCGGAATTCGCAGAAAATGATTTCAAGTGGTCATCCAAGAGCGACAGAGCTTTGGAATGAGTACAAGCCAACTGTAATGAATGCTTTCCCAAGTTTAACTGATGATAACATAGCATCATTATTATTATACATTAATGATGTCAATGTAAATGGACTTGGTGGAGGATTGGTTAGCACAACAGCTGTTGGAGGAGAGACAGAAGAAAAAGGAATAGGAAATTGGATCTATTGGGTACTATTCGGTATCCTAGCGTTATTCGCTTTATTACTCAAGAAAATAATAAATAACCTTAATAAGATATCTGCAGCTAAGGATGGAGATGTCTTCATACCAAAGACTTTCTTAGAAACACTTACTAGTAAAAGATCAATAAGCATATTGACATTCTTAATAGTGGTTATTGGAGGTTATTTTACAGTTAGTCATGCACTTAACCTGGGAAGACAGCAAGGATACGCTCCTACACAACCTATTAAGTTTTCTCATGAAACCCATGCTGGATTACACAAGATAGATTGTGAATATTGTCACGACGGAGCTAGGAGATCTAAGCATGCAGTTATTCCTGCTATGAATACTTGTATGAATTGTCACTCAGCTATAAAGAATGGCTCAGAGTACGGTACAGCCGAGATTTCTAAAATCTATGCAGCTTCAGGATATAACCCTAACACCAATAAATATATAGAGGGGTATGATGACATGACAAATGAAGAGATCGAGAAGATATTCAAATTGTGGATTACAAATGAATACACAACAGAGAAAGGTATTGGAGAACTAGATAGAGAAGGTGAGCGATTAGTTAAAAACCAATGGGATGGTATCGTAAGCTCATTGACCAATAAACAAAAAACTAAAATACAAGGAGCAGTAGAGTGGACTAGAATTCATAACCTACCTGATCACGTTTACTTTAATCACTCACAGCATGTTTCTGTAGGACAAGTAGAATGTCAAGATTGTCATGGTAAGGTTGAGTCGATGGAAGTACTTGAACAAAGCGCTCCATTGTCAATGGGATGGTGTATCAATTGTCACAGAGAGACAGAAGTAAAATTTGTAGGCAACGAATATTATCAGAGCTATGCAAAGTATCATGAAGAGTTAGCTAATGGGACTAGAGAGAAAGTTACAGTAGCAGATATAGGAGGGCTTGAATGTCAGAAATGTCATTATTAAAAACCGAGAGCAAATCGTAAAATGAAAAAAAGCCAGACAGGTATTTGGATAGGTGAGAAAGATCTTAATCGAGATCCTGAGTTTATCAAGCAAGCTCAACAAGGTGAAGGAAGGTCTTCACTCGTAACTGCTATCGGAGAAGACAACGCACTTGCCGAAAAAGAAGGTGGTAGAAGAGACTTCTTAAAGTTCTTAGGATTTGGATTAGGAGCAGCGACTATGGCTGCAAGCTGTGATATTCCTGTGAAGAGAGCGATGCCTTATGTAGTTAAGCCAGATGATATCGTGCCTGGGGTTGCTACTTACTACGCATCTAGTTATGTGAAGGGGGGGGATTACTGTTCTATCCTTGTAAAAACTAGAGAAGGAAGACCTATTAAAATAGAAGGTAATGATCTATCAGGTGTTACCCATGGTGG
>CALFUQ010000411.1 GCA_937929885.1 uncultured Saprospiraceae bacterium | reverse complement strand
CGAGTAAGAGCATCAGAAGATTTCGTGGTATTCAGAGAAGTTGCAGATAGAGCTGCACCATTAAAACTTTCAGCGAGTTATTGGCCATATTTTTTTAAGAGAGGGTACAGACCTAGCGAAAGTCTAATACAGCAAAAACTTAACAATGAGTTTCCTGATGAGCGAGTAGATTGGCAAGATGCGTTCACACGGGATGAAGCAGAAAATGATACCGCGTCATTTGTCAACAGTTTTCACATTCCTGTGAGCTGGACTACAATCTATGATAACAAAGAAGAGCGTCCATCAGTAACCACAGAAGAAGAAAAAATGACTTGGATTAATTCCCAAAAGGGCCTAATGAAAAAAATTAAAGACTTAGAAATCCCAATCGATAAGTACAAGTGGACAGTTAATAAAATTATTCATAAAGATGACTACGGCAACAAATTACCTGCAATCAAAGCCATAGGGATGAGCACAGTCCTCTGCGTCGTAAAGCCAAAAAAGAACGAAATTTAAATTGAATAAGTGATAGTAAAAAGAGCACAAAAAAATGCCTTTGTTTAAATCCGTTTGACTTAATCAAACTAGAAATAAACAAAGGCATTTTACCTAAGTTGACTTAAAATCAGTCTTAAACTTTACGCAAGTAAGTGTTTGTTCACCTCCATCATTTTGTTGATGGCGTTGCTTACACGTTGTATTTGACCTAGTTGAATGTTGAAGAAAGTATTTTCTCCTTCTCTATTAATTTCTAGGATGTTTGTCTTTCTAAGTTTGATCAGTTGATCGCTAACCGCAGATGGGTTTTCTCCAAGCTCAAATACTATTTCACTCTCTTCAACTCTTCCTTTATCGCTGATTACTTGCAGTATTCTTTTGCTAAGTGGATTAGCTAATGTTGTCACTAACTCTACTGAGATGAGTAACTTTTTTGTGTTTATCTCAATGTTCGTGTTATTCATTTTATTAACGTTTTAAGTTTCTAAATTTTAAAAATTGTAGTCGAATCATAAAAATGAGGAATAAATTGATAATATCCAAAACATATTACATATTATTTATATTTATAAATAATTGTTATATAACTAATTAGAGGTGATATTACTTATGGCTGCTAACTAAAGCTTAGGAGAGAAGTCCCCTTAATATTTCTCCTCAAGTGGTGAAACCAGACACGCAATTGCCAATAACTGGATTACAAAAAAGTCATTAGTTAACCGCAATCAGCCCTTCCTTGAAAGGGAGGCTAAGAGGGTAATAAACCATCAATTACCTGAAATCAGTCCCTCTCCTTTGTAAAGAGATTGTAAAGAGATTGTAGAGAGGATTCACCCCTCAGCCTTCATCTGCGGGAAAAACAGAACGTCCTGGATCGATGGTTGATTAGTGATAATCATAGCAAGACGATCCATCCCAATCCCTAAGCCAGCTGTCGGCGGCATTCCGTATTCGATTGCTCTAAGAAAATCTTCATCGAGTACCATTGCCTCTTCGTCGCCACGCTTACCCAGTTCTAGCTGCGCTTCAAATCGCTCTCGTTGATCGATCGGATCATTGAGCTCAGAGAATGCGTTACAAATCTCCTTACCGTTACAGATAGCTTCGAATCGCTCAACTAGGCCTTCCTTGTCGCGATGCTTCTTAGCAAGGGGAGACATCTCTACAGGGTAGTCAGTGATGAAAGTCGGTTGTATCAACTGTGCCTCACACTTCTCTCCAAATATCTCATCTATTATCTTGCCCTTACCCATCGATGGGTCAAGCGGCACATGCATTTCTTTAGCAGTAGCTCGCAGCGCTTCCTCATCCATCTCTGATATATCAGTACCCGTAAAATGCTCTATCGCCTCGAACATGGTATATCGCTTCCATGGTCGCTTAAAGTCTATCAGGTTTTCTCCTACTTGTATTTTGGTATCACCAGTCACATCTAAGGCAACCTTCTCGATCATTTCCTCTACACAGTTCATCATCCATTCATAATCTTTGTAGGCGACGTATAATTCTATCTGAGTGAACTCAGGATTGTGAAATCTACTCATCCCCTCATTCCTAAAATCCTTGCTGAATTCATATACTCCATCAAAACCACCAACAATCAACCTCTTCAGATATAGCTCATTTGCAATCCTAAGATAAAGGGCCATATCCAGCGTATTGTGATGAGTCTTAAATGGTCTAGCCGCGGCTCCACCATAGATAGGTTGTAGCACAGGTGTCTCCACTTCCAGATAACCTTTAGCATCTAAAAACTCTCGCATAGATGTATACATCTTGCTACGCTTGCGGAATACATCTTTGACATGAGGATTAACCACTAGATCAACATATCGCTGTCTATATCTAAGTTCTGGATCAGTCACCTCATCATGAGCTTTGCCGTCGGCATCTACTTTAGTGATAGGTAGCGGCTTTAGAGACTTAGTCCTCAGAGTGAGTTCAGTCACATGTACACTAGTCGTACCCGTCTGAGTGATAAACGCATGCCCCTTCACACTTATAAAATCACCTATATCTAGCAACTTCTTAAATACGGTATTGTATAACGTCTTATCCTCACCAGGACAGATCTCGTCCCGATTAACATAGATCTGTATACGACCCGTGCTATCCTGCATCTCCGCGAACGAAGCTTTACCCATAATACGCTTCATCATGAGTCTACCAGCTATTGTTACCTCTTCATAATCTTTATTGCCCTCTTTATAGTTAGCATTGATCTCAGCAGCAGTCGCTGTGATGATTACCTCCTCTGATGGGTATGGGTTGATACCTAGGTCAATTATTTTCTGCAAATTGTCGCGACGGACCGTTTCTTGTTCACTTAGTTGCATTTATATATATTTATTTTCATAATAAGTTGGCAAATTTAAGGTAACTTTACGCCAATTTTGTGCCTTTAAGCACAATTTTTGATTGTCTAAGGGAAAGCTCTCGTATTATAAAGAATTATTATACGACAAATTGAGGATGTACACCTCCTCATTTGTCATATAAGCGAAGGGATAGCGTTTGATTTATTTGGGAGTTTTAAAATAAGGAATGAATAACACTCTGCAGCACATTGGTGCCGTATCAAGTCTAATGTACCTGCGCCTTTTAGGTATTATCTGCATAGCTGCTTGCGTGTCATTGCCTGCTTCTGCTCAAGAAGGTCCTTATGAATGTTTTTATAATGAAGATTTCACTGATAGCTCTAAATATACTTCGAGCACAAATGATTGTGATAGCAATGCTGGTACATTTGGTATTGTTGGTGGGAGATTTACTGTAAACGATATAGAGGGGTTTGGGTGTAATGCAAAAAGTGGTAACGCAGATAATGAGCTATCAATACCAATCCCTCGACTAGACGAGTATAGAAACGTTACACTAACTTTTGAATATACAATTAGAGACGACGCTGATGGATTCGAATGCACGAGTGTATTTGGAAACGGCGATGACCTAATTTTTATGGATGTTACTGTCGATGGTAATACTAAAAGAGTTAATGTTTTTTGTGAAGATACTGCTGGTGGTATTAATGAGAGGAAAAGAACTCAGATATCCATTCCAAATGGAACAAATCTGAGCGTTAGTATTTTTGCTGGAACTCAAACCCAGGATGAGTATTTCTATTTCGATAGAATAAGATTGTGTGGGAATAAGATTCCTGATCCAAGTAATCCCCCAATGGATCCTCCACCTCCTGATCCTGTTATGGGAGAGACTTTTGAAGAAGAAACTAAAGCCGTAAGATGCAAATCCGATGGGACAGATTTAATACCTGCACTCATGGGAAGTATTTATTCTTCTTTTAGTACTGGAGAATGGTTTGATTCAGAGGATAATCGCATTTCAGAAATCATTCCTTCATCACCAGACCTATTGGCAGGAGAAAATATTTTCAGATACATATTTGAAGGAAGTGTTTCAATCTTCACGTTAACAATTATAAACGATAATCTTCCAAATGCTACATTTGGTCCATACTGTGAAAGTACAACGCAAATTAACTTACCTAGAGTTATAAATGGATATGATGGTGGTTGGCAAGGAAATGGAGTAATGAGTGATGGTGAATTGAGTATTGATGATCTAAATTTAGGAGATAACAATGAAGTTGCTTTTACACCCCAAGGCGCTGGATGTTTAATCTTTTTTGATGTCGAAGTGATTGAACAATTTAAGTCGCCAACCATAGAATCGTGCCCGCCTGGTGTTGTTAATTTATTAGAATCCTTTCCCGATTTGAACAAAGTGGTCGAAGAGATAGATTTTAAATGGTTAGATGATCCTACGCGCGAAATTACTAATCCAGAAAGTGTAGACATAAGGACTTTTTCTAGCGGCAATAATGAATTTGCATTCGCTCAACAGATACCAACAGATATAGGATGTAGAGGATCAGAAGTAGGATTAGTTATTGATGCTAATTGTGCTAATCAGACAGGTATGCTTAGTGCTACTATATCCATTGATCCTGCAGATGGGAATATTTGTGAAAATGAATGTGGGATGTTATCAGTCAATATTGTTGGCGGTACCCCTCCATATGATATAAAATTTAAAGTCGATACAAAGGCTACAATATTTGGAATACCTCTTCCAGTAATTCCTTTCCCGCGTACCCCTGCGAATGGAGATACTTACTCAGCTACTATTTGTTCTGCCCCAGATATATCGGAAACTGATGTATTAAATCAAAATGATATCATTTTTGACTCTGCAACTAATACTTGGAACATACCTACATTTTTTACCTCACGAGGATCAATTGGTGGATCTGTTGTTGATGCTGATGGTACTGAAGTTGATTTTGATAGTCCTATCGAAATGCAAGCTTTCGAAAACCCAGCTATAATTCCGAACTTACAAAACAGACCAGATGGCGATATAATT
>CALFUQ010000410.1 GCA_937929885.1 uncultured Saprospiraceae bacterium | reverse complement strand
AATCCTAAAATCCGTACATCCAATAAATCCTAGTCCAGACAAAGAAATGCTCCATAAAGAATTAACTCATAAAATCATCGGATGCTGCATGAAGGTACATCGAGTGTTAGGTAGCGGTTTCCAAGAAGTTATTTATCAAAGAGCATTAGCAATCGAATTTGATAATAATAATGGCCTCTCATATAATCGAGAGATGGAAATGGATATCTTCTATGAGGGTACACAGATTGGTACAAGACGGGTAGATTTCTTTGTAGAAAACAAGATCATGGTCGAGCTTAAAGCACTTAGTAAATTGGATGATTCGCATACTGCTCAAGCAATGAATTATTGCGAGGCCTATGATTTACCACTAGGATTGTTAATCAATTTTGGATCTACAAGTTTGGAGTATAAAAGGATTTATAATGTAAAGCATCCAGAGAATAAATCAAATACTGGATCTTAAAAACGCTCTACTATCTGAACTAAGATGGATAGGATTAGAGGATTTTAAGATTAGATAAAGGAAACAAAATGCAAATTGAGTAATGAGCTAAATGAACACCTAAGAGATGAATCTTATAATCCTTAAATCCAAAAAATCCTAGTTCAGACAAGAGTACCGTAATATGATAAACAAAAACCTAAAATACCTAAGAACCAAAAAGAAGATCTCCCAACAATACCTAGCGGAAGCGATGGGCATCCCGCGCACGACACTAGGTGATTATGAGCGGGGTAAGACAGAACCAAATCTAGAGATGCTAGTGAAGCTAGCAGACTTTTTTGACCTGAAGGTGGATGAGCTGATCCGTAGTAATATCAGTCACCTGGACTACGAAATACTGAGGAATAAGCATATGAAAGTGCTGGCTATATCAGTAGATAGTAACAACAAGGAGAACATAGAACTGGTAGATACGAAGGCGGAAGCAGGGTATCTAGAGAGTTATAGTGATCCAGAATATATAAAGGAACTGCCTAAGATATCATTTCCCAATATGCCAGAGGGTAGTTACCGGGGATTTGAGATTCGAGGAGATTCTATGCTGCCGCTGATGCCTGGGAGTGTTGTGATATGCTCATATGTAGAGCAGATAGATCATATTAAAGATGATGAAACCTACATAGTCGTGAGTAAGCAAGACGGCCTTGTGTATAAGCGGGTGAGAGTAGATCAAGAAAATATGCAACTAGTACTTATATCAGATAACGAGGCTTATCTGCCGTATGAGATAGAGTATGAAGAGATTGATGAGGTGTGGCGATACTATGCACATTTAAGTTTTACAGATGCTAAGACAAGTCTCAATGATCTGATAGATGATAAGCTACAGGATATCCAAAAGAAAGTAACAACGCTAACAGAGCGGTTAAACTAAATCTTTTACTCAAAACCATTTAGTCTGCAGCCCTTATCTCACAATACACTATTTACAAATAGTGTCAATGAACAGCCGCCCCAAAACGAGTAACAAAAGAAACATTAAAGCTTCTACCAGCTTCCAAGAAAACATTCTGATTACCAGGAGCACCTCTAGAAACGTGACTTCTATAAGCTTTATCTCCAATGTTAGTTACGCTGAAAATCAACTTAGCGTGCGGAGCACTGGGACTCAAATTATGAAGATTTAAACCTGCTTTTAGATTCAAAATACCGTAACCAGGAGTTTCTATTTCATTTGGTGCTATATCATTTTGTTCTCCTACTAACAAGTATTCAGGTTGTACAAAAAACCTGTTATTCATATCACGGTAATGAAAACCTATCCATGTTTGCATAGCAGGCATTTGAGGAAGAGGATTATCGGTGATCGTGTTGTTTCCACTTATGGTTGCTCCACTTATGAAGGCATAAGATAAAGTTCCAACTTTTGCTTTGCCATACCATTCAAGACCTGTTATTGTAGCCTCTCCAATATTTCTGAATTGTACAGATGGTGAGTCAGCAAAGGTTAGATCTTCAAGTACAAATAAATTTTTCAAACGATTTTGATAGAAAGCAGCTTCGAAGGTCAAGCTCTTGCTTTTATAATTTGCACTTAATTCATAGAAAACCCCTTTCTCTGGATCAAGATCTGGATTAGGAACTAAAAACCCCGCCCCCACTGCAGTAAAGTGATACTTCGAAAATAAATCTGTGCCTCTAAATGAGTTCGCTACGTTTGCTTTTATATTGAAGTCATCCGACAATGAGTATTTTAATCCTAAGTTACCAGAGATCGCTAGATCGCTATCAGAAGTGTTGTCGTCATTATAAACTGCAGCGATGGCAGGAATATCAAATGGTCCGTCATCTATTCTTGTAGAAACATTATCCACTCTTGCAGCTACTAATAAATTAAGTTGATCACTCAACTGCACTTCTTCAATAGCAAATAATCCTAAACTACTACTGTAACTATCTGGTTGAATCTGGGTGAATGGTTTGTTGATCTCATTCACTTGAACACCCATTGGGTTCATTATTAAGATATTAAGATCTCTATGAGTACCTATTCTGTGTTCGTTAAGAAAATCTAGACCTACTGTAAATTTTGCTTTTTCATTTTGCCTCATTGTTGCGAAAAACTTCGCCCCCATGAATGGTACATCCACATCAAGTTCTGCACTGATCTTTCTATTAATGTTAGTAGTCATTGGGAAAGGAATATTTGTCACTTGGCTTATGTGTAAGTCTTGTCTTTTAAAGAAGACTCTTGCACCTATTGATTCTATCTTGTCAGAAATATTTTTACCGTCGTAACTCAAGTTGATTCCTCTCTGCGTATCAGGATCAAATTTTCTGTTTACTCGCGGGGGGCCAGGAGCACCTAGCCCTCCAGGGAAACCAGTATTCTCATTTTGAAAATATTTTCCTGATAGTTCTATTCTATGGTTTTCTGCCCAAGAGTATCCTAGATTAAAATCTAAGTTGTTAGATTCAAATTGGCTATTCTCGATTTCCCCTTCTGGAGTCATCATGTTACTGGCATTTCTAATTCCACCACCGATCAGGAAATCAAACCCATTTCCTCTTCCTTCTATTTCTAACCTTCCACGATACATGCTATTCGCAGATTGGTAACCACCATAAATACTACTACCTACTTTAAATTCTTTGCCAAAGCCATTCTCAGCTTTACGTGTTACTATGTTCACTAAACCAGAGACAGCATCACTTCCCCAAAATGCAGATGCTGGTCCTTTGATAACTTCCATCTGTGCAATCTGAAACGGATCAACTAGTCCATAGGACCTAATACGTCCTCCCACAAATGGATTGCCATCGATTAAGATCGGTGCACGCTCCCGGGAGAGACCTCTAATAATTGGAGTACTTGCTAATCCACCATCACTTTGTCGTGTCACGCCAGGAATGTATTGTAGGGCTTCTACGGGAGAAGTAGGTTGAGATTCAAATATTTGAGATTGGCTTACGACTTCTATATTGATCGGAAGGCGATCTGCTATTGTTGATGATCTGATCGAGCTGACAACAACTTCATCGGACTCAACAGTCATTAATGAGTCAGTTTGAGCCAGCAAATTGTTACTTACTATTATCATGAGAGATAACAATACGAGTGTAAATAGTTGATTCTTCATAGTGTTTATTAAAAATTAGAAAGCCTTTTCTAAAACAAAATATGAAAACCCTTATGCTGCACAAAACCGACACTTAGAAAATGTTTTCTAATGCTGGTCATTCACAAAACGATAGTTTAGAGAAATTGGAGTTATCTTGTTATAATAATGCTTATTCCTATAATGAAAGAAGAATATTATGTCTCAAAGTAATGGGCAAGCCCCTCTTTTACCAGAACATATCGAGGAAGTACATGCGTTTTGGATAGCTGGTGGTAGCTGTGATGGTTGTTCTATAGCAGCAGTTGGGGCAACTTCTCCTTCTGTAGAGGATCTACTCAGAGGAGTATTACCAGGAATGCCAAAAGTAGTCCTGCATCATCCAGTGTTAGCTGTTACAGCAGGTGAAGAATTTATTAAACCATTTAGGTTAGCTGCTAAAGGAGAACTTGATGCGCCATTCGTAGTGATCTGCGAAGGCTCGATCATGGATGAGCGTATAGCTGCTGCTACAGGTGGATATTGGTCTGGACTAGGTGCGGATGAAGACGAGGAAGGAAACCCACAGCCAATCCCATCATCAAGTTGGGTATCTAGAATGGCTGAACATGCAGCTGCCGTAGTAGCTGTAGGTACCTGTGCAACGTGGGGAGGAGTTCCTGCCGCGGCAGGAAACCCTACTGATGCTGAAGGGGTCATGGATTTTTTAGGCAAGGATTATAGAAGTGCCCTAGGACTTCCTGTTGTAAATCTACCTGGTTGTGCACCTCAAGGAGATAACATAACAGAAACGATTGCTGCGGTTTTACTTTTCTTACACGGTATAGGGCCATTACCAGAATTTGATGAGTTAGGAAGGCCATCATGGTTATTCGGGGAGACCGTGCATAGAGGATGTACTAGAGCAGGGTTTTATGAAGAAGGAAAATTTGCAGAAGAATACGGAGATAAAGAATGTTTAGTGGAAGTAGGATGCTGGGGCCCAGTGGTACAATGTAATATTAATAAGCGTGGGGCATTAAATGGGCAAGGAGGATGCATGAATATTGGGGCTCCTTGTATCGGTTGTACGATGCCTGGATTCCCAGATAGTTTTGCACCATTTTATTCTACTCCACCTGGTACTATAGTCTCATCTACACTGTCAAGAGTTACAGGTAGTCTGATCAGTAATCTGAGAGAGATGACCATGCAGTATCAAAACAGAACAGAAAAGTGGAATAAGGCAGGAGAGGTACCATCAGGTTGGGGGCATGTAGAAGAGCCTAATCCAATTCAAAAGATAGTTCATTTTGCTTATCAAAAACTTCAATATAGAGGTAGCGCAAAACCAGGATCAAAATTAAAAAACTAACCTATGGATGATTCAACTTTATATGGTTATTACTTTGTCGGCTTAGGGATTGCTGTTGTTATAATTTTAGCTGCTGCGATCTTATTACTGTTAGTAAGACACTATGCAAGAAGAATTTTAAAACTTGCCACAGCGGCTTTGGGTCTTGTTGTGAATGTCAAAGAAAATACGAATAGCATTTGGGGCCTCAAACAAACGAATATTGTAGCTGGCGATATACTAGAAGGAGCAAAGGCAATAGAGTCTCACGCAGGACTGGTAGCGGAAGCATTAGCAGAAACACAAAACCAATAAAAGAAAAATGGAAACACACATTATACTTTGGATCTTATCTCTTGTCATTGGACTAGTGGTGATAGGTGTGGTAGCATTCTTGTTATCCCTTATAAAGTCAACTGCTAAAGAGATAGATACCGCAGCAGGTCAAATATGGACGCAGGGTAAATTGACAGCAAACAATACCATACAGATTCCCATATTTCTTTCAAAAACGAATAGAGTTGTAAAAAGTATTTATGAATCTGCAGTAAATATAATAGGCGGCTCGGCAGCGATTAAAGAACATGCAGAAGGATGCCCAGGTTGCCCAGGTTGTGTATTAAAACATCATAAATTATAAAGAGATGGAAGTAATATTAATGATCGTAACAATTCTAGCTGTAGTATTATTAGTAATAGTGCTGGTAACTTATTTGGGAGCAATCATAAAATTGCTAAATCACATAGGAGGTGCTGGAGATAGTTATCTCGCAAAACTAAGATTAGGATTACGTGCAATAGAAACGGAGACTGGGCACATACCTACAGAAGTAACAAAATTAAACAAGGCTCTCTCAGATACAGCAGGAGGACTTGTTGTTGTGAATGAAAATTTAGCTGGTACAATTACAGCTGCATTAAATCAAAAAAACCCTTAAATATAAAATATGGTATCTCAAGGTGTACTCATACTCTGGTTGATATTACTGATTGTGACTGTATTGTTACTGCCTCTTATTGTAAGCCTATTACACAGGACTTGGAAGGCAAGTGTAAATATCGAACGATATTTTAAAGAAATGAATGAAGCTGGCGGGGGCATAGCTGGTAACACAGGCCACATACCTGCATTAAATGATACGATAAGTGTAGCAAGTACGATGTTAGAAGTAGCAGGAGGAATTAATGAAAATGCTGAAGCACTGAAAGGTGCATTAGCAGGTAGAGCAGCAAAGTTTAATTAAACGAAAAAAGAAAATGACAGCATACGGATTATATATCGCAACATTAGTAATAGTAGGATTAGTAGTAGTAGTGCTAGTGGCCTACTTGATACTTATCATCCTTGCACTTAAAAAAGCAGGCGATCACCTTCAAAACTTAGCTGGTGGATTACAGAAGATAGCAGATGATACAGAACCTTTAGCTGGTAGTCTTGGTACGATCAATGGAGCACTCACCCAATTGCATGGTGGGCTTTCTTCCGTTGATGGACATCTAGTAGATATCGCTAAGGTGTTAAGACTAGTATAATTTCGAATAAGAGAATTTCAAAAAAATTACAGAACTAAAAATTTATGTGTTTTAAAAATCTACCAATAGCATTTGATGAACAGGGTAATGCGTATCTCAAAGAAGATATTGCAAATCCGTACGAGTATAAAGTAGTAGATCTAGGTGTAGAGCAAGATAAGCTCAAAAGCCTCATGGAAAAAAACGGCTTTATCAGAAGTGTCGATTATGATCCAGTGACGAGAGTGGCAGGTGCATTAGCCTTCCATAGTGTGGTGGATCTAAAAGATAAGAAAGTTCTTTCTACCAACTCAATGGCAACACTCTTTAGAGGATACGAGATCATCCTTAAAGGAAGAGATCCTCGAGATGCTGCATATATCAGTAGTAGAGCGTGTGGTGTTTGTGGAGGAGTACATGCTACTACCTCGGCACTTGCTATAGAGATGGCATTGGGTATTAAACCTCCGCCACTTGGAATTGTCATGAGGAATATCCTTCTTGCAATTGAGTATTTGTATGATCACCCATTGCATTTGTTTTTATTAAGCGGGCCTGACTATTCAGAGGAACTCGTAGCAGCTACCAATCCAGAATTGATTGATATAGCAGGAAGAACAAAAGCGAAGAATAAAGATGTCCATGGCTATAATACCATTCTAGACATCATGAAGGATCTTAACCCTCTTAAAGGGAAGCTGTACTTAGAGGCATTATCGATGACTAGAGTTGCAAGAGAGGCTTATGTCCAGATAGGAGGTAAATATCCACACCCCCAATCTGTAGTCCCAGGAGGTATATCGGTGACAGTGACGATGAGTACACTTAATGAAGTTTATAGCAGACTAATAAAGTTCTTTGACTATGGTCAGAAGACTACAGGGATTTGGGATGATATATTTGATTTCTTCTTAGAACAAAATCCAGAATATTCTCAATGTGGAGTGAGACCAGCTACGATGGCAGATACTGGTGTATGGGACCGTCCAGATTCTTATGATGGTACCTTCGAAAATTGTGACAAGTGGGGTAATGACAGATGGTCCACTCCAGGTATACTGGTAGACGGAGAAGTCGTGACAACTAATCTAAAAGAACTTAATGCAGGCCTAGAAGAATTTGTAGAACATTCTTACTATGAAAAATGGGATGGTCAGACTTACAAAACAGATGCAAATGGGATGCCGCTAAGTCCAAATCATCCGTGGAACAAAGACACTATTCCAAAACCAGGGAAGCAAAGCTGGAGAGATAGATACAGCTGGGATACTTGTCCGACCTGGGATAGAATGCCTATGGAAGCAGGTGCTTATAGTAGAATGTATTTAACAGCAAAAGCACAAAGGGCTCCTGCAAGTGAGTTTATGGAAAACACAGGGCATAGCATGTTGCTAAATGTGCCTAAGTATAATCTACCAGCAAAACAACTAGAGTGGAAGATACCTGAGCACTGGAATGCATTTGAAAGAAATAGAGCAAGAGCTTATTGTATCCCTTATTCTGCATTGGTAGCATTAGAAAATTGGAAACTGGCACAGCAACTTATCAGAAATGGGGAGACAGCAGTTGCTACTCCTTATGATATTCCTAAGACAGGTACTCAGATAGGTTTTGGTGCATGGGGAGCAGGAAGAGGATTTTTAACGCATCATTTGATAGTAGAAAATGGATTAATCAAGAACTATCAGATCATAACTCCATCTACTTTAAATGCAGCACCTAGAGCTCCATGGGGAGCACCTGGTCCTTACGAAGAAGCGGTATTAAATACCCCGATCTTAGAGAAGTATGACAAGCCAGAGGACTACAAAGGGATAGACATATTAAGAGCAATACGAAGTTTTGATCCTTGTATGCCATGTACTACACACATCATGGCAAAAGATTCGGATCATGTTGTGACTAGAGAAGTGACTACTTGTGCCTGTGGAATCGAATAAGAAAACATTGATCGGTACAGTAGGTTATCACATTCTAGGTAACCACTCTATGCCACCTATGCTGTATTCTCACTTGCAAGAACTTGACCTGCCTTCCTATGTGAAAGTAGATGAACTTAACTGGGGTCCAGTTGCAGTGACTCAGATGTTTCAAGCTGAAGATCCTCCATTTCAAAGGGTTGTAATACTCTGTGCTATAGAGCGTGAAGGCAGAGAAATAGGTGAGTTAGACATCTTTCAATGGATGGGCGGTCTGCCAGATGAAGAGCAGATCCAAGCCTGTGTAGGAGATGCTGCCACTGGAGTTATCTCAGTAGAAAATCTATTAGTCATCGGCGAGTATTTCAAAATATGGAAAGATGAAGTTTATTTGGTCGATGTAGAACCTGGACCTGAAATAGCGGGAGAGCAATTAACAGTTGGAATGGAGGAAAAGATTCCTGATATTATAAGTGTATTAAGGAATATTGCAACTGGGAATGTGGCTGAATACGGGGAGTTGAAAACCTTGCAAGGAGACCTTATCTTTGAAGAAGAAAATATCGTTTAGTGGGTCCTATAGAAAAATCACCTTTAAGAGCATTGTTTTGGAAAGATGAGATCTTACAGATTTTGTATTGGATGGATGGTGAAGGCTTTGGAAAGGAGGTGCAGGCCTCTCAAGTGATTGCACTACTAAACACGAATGAAGATAACCTGTTATACCATTTGCAGAAGTTGGTGGATGATGAGGTATTAACATCTAATAATGATTCGATAACAGCATCAGCAATGGTAGCTCTTTCAGCAGACTCCAAAAAGGAAGCAGGTAAGCGATTCGCTGAAGCATTCCAAGGATACCAAAAAGCAGGTCATGGCGAATGTGGTCCCGACTGCGAATTTTGCTATGGCAAAGATGGCGTCAAACTAGAAAACTGTGTTCACAACTGCGCTTCTGCGCCATCAACAATGCCGCAACATTAATCATGAAAGAAGTATTATTTAACAATCAAGAATATGGTCAGGTATTGACTCAGCTAGATAAACTGATGCAAGATGCTGAGCAGATATCTGATGTTGATAATAAGGTGTTACTCTATCAGATATTACAATACTTTGATTCTATTCATAGGGAGCCTTTGTCAAGAATATTTCAAGCTGTCGAGGATCATCCTGCGATCAAAAAAATGATGCTAGAGGATCCGACGGTATCTAAACTGCTTGCTCTTTATGATCTGGTAAAAGAAAAGGCAGAGCATAAAAGAGATGATCAAAACGTGGTACACGTTACAGAAGATCAAGTAACGATGTTGACCATTCCCAAAAAGAAAGATTGGTTAGAACTGGGAGATTTTAAAGACCTTGAGATAAATAAATTATATCCGAAGAACTACCAAAAAGTAAATTTTCTGATTTCTAGAATAGGATCAGAAGTGTTTGCAATACAGAATCAATGTGACGGTTCATTTTTGCCCATCGATAAAGGGACTGTGGAAGATCATACCATCACCTGTCCATGGCATGGTTGTAAGTATGATGTGAGGACAGGTAAATCAGCGGATGACTCTGATAAGAGTTTAGAAACCTTTCCTGTAGAGATAGAGGAAAGTGGATTGTTAAAAGTAGAAATAGCGTATCAGTAATAAGTGATGAATAGGATTCTGTCGGTAATGATATTTATGGTTACGTTGATTGCATGCAACAATAGTGCAGTAGAGAAGGTGATAAATCCAATGGATAGATTGGCGGATGACAAAGCAGGTGAGGTGGTGCGTAAAGCAATAGAGTATGTAGGTGGTTGGGATACTTGGGCAGCTAAAAACAATTTTTCATTTTATAAAAAGATAACCCACGTAGATAGTGTTGGAAAAGTAAAACGAATCGTGAAACAGTTGCACCAATATAAATTGAAGGATCAGTTTAAAGCTAGGATGACATGGTCTATGGATTCGTCAGATTATATGATCAT
>CALFUQ010000409.1 GCA_937929885.1 uncultured Saprospiraceae bacterium | reverse complement strand
TTCGTGATAATGATTATTGTTGGCATACTCGTACCGATCTTGAAAAAGAGAACTTTATGTTTCATGAGTTAGGACATGCGCTACTTTCATTAAATCATACAAGTGGACGTTTTGATAATGGCTCTAGCAAATCGATTATGTGCACTTTTTTAGATACTTATAACTGTAGCAACTATCGAGTGTTTCATCAGACTAAAGAAATGAGAGATTATTATTTGGATCAATTATTTGATTCAAGTACTAGTGCACCAGTGTGGACAAGAAACCCTGATAATCTAGGATTGATATTAACAGATACTATTGTATCGGGTGATTCTGAATGGTACGATTCAGCTTTTAGTAGGCGTGATGATGATGTCAAAAGTTCGTTTACTCATACCTTTACTTCTGATTCTTCCTCAAATGATAAATTGAAAATTGAAACCACATTTGATACCCAAGGTGAGAGTATAGGCCTTTATACCAAAAGTGTGAGACTTAATGACTTGCAAGAATGCCAAGCGCTAAAGCTTACTTCTGAGTATACAGTTACTGAAAATCTAACAGGCAAGATTCAGATCTACATTGGGCTGCATTTTATGGATGACAATGGCGATTTTGATAGAATTAAAATTCATCAACAAGAGTATACAATCATAGAGTCTGAAGGAAGCATAGAAGCTGAGATCTATTGTGTTCCAAGAGAAACATATTTTGCAAGTATCTATTTAGGACTACAACCTAGTTCTGAAGGTAGTATCACCTTTGACAATGTGGAATTATCCAGGTGGGATTAATATTTTTTGAAAAATTATTGTGAAGGTTAGATCTATTGAATTAGATACTATCATGCAAGTCCTTAAGGCTCTTCCTTATATCTAGTAACTTATTCAAAATCATCTCCTTTGAAGCTTCTTCTTTCTTTGGCTTTTTCTTCAATTCTTTTTTTGCTCCTTCTAGGGTGAATCCTCTTTCTTTGACAAGGGTGTAGATTCTTTCTATGTGATGGATGTCTTTCTTGATATACCGACGATCGCCTTTTCTGTTTTTCTGAGGCTTTAGAAGTGAGAATTCCGATTCCCAATACCGCAACAGGGACGCAGAAACTCCAAAGAGTTCTGACACCTCACCTATAGTATAATAGAGCTTGGTAAGTTCTTGCGTCAACTTCAAATTCTCACGGTTTTATATTAAAATAATTAGTATATAACTAATTGATTGATAAATATAAGTGATAATCAATGAATTACGCCAAGTTTTCTTTAGATATTAACTATTGTGTCTTAGCTAGAAAGAGCCTTAATTAAGTCCGATTTTAGGGTCTTTGGGTTAGCTTTTCCCTGTGCTTTTTTCATCGCCTCACCTATAAAAAATCCTACAAGTGCCTTTTTCCCACCTTTATATTTCTTGACTTCTTCAGGAAAAGCTGCAAGTACCTCTGATATAATCTGATCGTTTATATTAGGATTATTTGACTGTATAATATCAAGACCTTCTGCAAGTTGTAATGGTTTGACAGAAGGTTTGCTAAGCATTTCTGGAAATAATTTATCACTAGCGTCCTTTCTATTTACTTTTTCTGTTTCGATTAGACTTAAATATTCACTCCAATTATTTGGTGCTACATTAATTGCACTAATTTCTATCTCATTAGCCTTGGCATAAGGAATCAACGTATTAATAAAAAAGTTTGCAAGTGGTTTTGGTTTTTTATGAGATTTAAGGATTTCAAAGAAATAAGTAGAGCTATCTAGGCTGCTAGCTATGATGTATGCTTGCTCAGAAGATAGCTTATGCTCAACCATAAGCTGTGCCTTTAGAGCCTCTGGCATGAGGGGCATTTTAGTTTTGAGTTCACTAACTAGGTCTTCTGTAATAAGAATAGGAGGCAAATCTGGATCAGGTAAATACCTATAATCATGTGCCGTCTCCTTGTCCCTTGTTGGGGTGGTAGTCCCATTTGATGGATCAAAGTGAAGTGTCTGCATAGTAATCTTCTCTCCGTTTGCAATCGCTCTTATCTGGCGCTTTGATTCGTACTCCACAGCTTGCTTTGCAAACTTCTTAGAATTCATATTCTTAATTTCACATCTTTCTCCATAAGTATCAGAACCTACGGGCATCACGGATACATTGCAATCACATCTAAGTGACCCTTGCTCCATATTGCCATCTGAGATATTAAGATACCTCACAATTTGCTGCAGCTTAGAGATAAACTCCAACACCTCATCTCCCGACCTAAAGTCTGGTTCTGTAACCAATTCTAACAATGGTACACCAGCACGATTAAGATCTATAAACGATGCCTTATCATCTAGATGGTGAATCGACTTGCCAGCATCTTCTTCCATGTGGACATGATGAAACCTAATCTTCTTACCACTATCAAGTTCTAGACTACCACCTACACAGATAGGGAGATTATCCTGAGTTATCTGATATCCTTTAGGCAAGTCGGCGTAGAAGTAGTGCTTCCTGTCAAATCGATTTTCATAATTAATCTCAGCACCTATAGCTAAAGCAAGCTTAATAGCGCTTTGTATGGAAGTTTGATTGATATTAGGCAGTGTGCCAGGATGAGCTAAGGATATACTACTAGTGTGAAGATTAGGATCTTCTCCAAATATGTTAGCATCGCCACAAAATTGCTTAGTAGCAGTATTTAACTGCACATGAACTTCTAATCCTACAACGGTCTCCCAGCTTTGCTCCATACTCTAAAAAATTAGCATACTTATCAGTAACATAAAGAGCGCAAAGATGGAGATAATGAAGCTATAGGCGAACATTATGAATAGA
>CALFUQ010000408.1 GCA_937929885.1 uncultured Saprospiraceae bacterium | reverse complement strand
GCAGTGAAGCCTGATCCATTTGGTTTTAGTATGTCGGACAGGATAGCGTGCTCATGTATGTTAGCCATAAAAACTCTTCCTTGCTCTTCCTCTGCAAATGCATCTGACTGATAGATCCTTGCGCCACCATGAGCTGATCTGTGTCTATGATCTACAATAGTCTGTATATCTTCATAGATATAAGGGTTATAATGGCTACCGCCTTGGCGCTGATAAATACCACCAGGAATGATATGGAACATATGAGGGATAACACAAGCTGTAATGAACATTTGACCCTTGGCATCATAGTCTACTCCCCATGGGTTGCTAAATCCGTGCGCTACTACTTCAAACTTATGTTTAGTAGGATGATATCTCCAGACCCCTCCGTTGATATCAACTCCATCAGCATCAAGGAGGTCTTCAGGAAATGCATCCCCTTTGTTAAATAGTTTACCCTTCCCAATCGGCTTACGTATTACAGATGGTGTAGCAAATCCTTCTAAACCATAGAGCCAACCATCAGGCCCCCAGTGGAAACTATTAATGGTCTCATGTCTGTCTCGTATCCCCCAGCCTGTTAATAACACTTCGATATCACTGTGATCAGCCTTATCATCACCGTCTGTATCTGATACATAAAGCAAGTTAGGTGGTGCTCCTATATACACTCCATCGAATCCTACAGCGATGGCAGCAGGGAAAGGGATATTTTCTATGAATGTTTTTTTAGAATCTACCGTCCCATCTCCATCCGTATCTTCTAGTATTAGAATTTTACTTGTTCCATCATTAGAAAAACCATAGCCTCTTGATTCGTAATCTCTATTTTCAGCAATCCACATACGACCCTTGTCATCCCAACAAAATGCCATCGGCTGGGTAATCATAGGTTCAGAAGCAAACACATTTGCTTTATATCCTTCTTTAACATCCATCATATCTACAGCCTCTTGAGGCGTAAGGAATTTTTCATTTCTAGCTTCTTCTTGCGCTATTCCCCAAAGTGATGCTGTATTGTACATTCCTTTATCTCCGACGAATTCAGCCCATAGCTCATTTGATTCTACATCGCTGTGCTTGCCTGAGTAGACCACGAGCTGATGTCTGAATGTTTGAGACTCTCCTTTGTTGATACTCCAGTCTCCTTGTATCGCTGCAGTGGGGCCTACTCCCAATTGTCCATCTACCCGCCAGGCAGTCGGAAACCCTGGATTATCTGGATGATCAAAAAGTGTGATGTGCCCCCACTCTTCTAATCCTTCAATCTCCATCCCTACATCTACCCACATCGCACGCTGACCTTCAGCTCTTTTATTTTTCTGCCTTGCAGCGTTAATAGCTTCTCCTTCGATTCCTTTTTTCCACGGCATCCTAAGGAACATTCCGCCATAACTAAATTCGTTAACTGTAAACTCTTGCAGCGCTTCTCCAGTCCAATCGAGACTCAGTAAGTGTTTGCCATCATGTTCTTCAAATGTCCATGTTTGGGTTTCTTTGAGAATAGGTTCTCCATTTGCATCAAACATGTGATACATGGTTTCCCATTTTACTTCTTCCCCTTCAGATTTAATGATATTAGCAGCAATCCGTTTCCAATAGCCATTAGCCGGATTATGAAAGAAATCTCGTCCGATCTTTTGTTGGATATCTATTGGCTTGTCTTTGTTATAAAACCACTTTTTAAGGGTTTCTTCATTGGCGCCTGTCCCATTTACCCTAGTGAAGCCCCAGTATAATCCTGTCTGATGTTTGTGGTGGCCTGGGCTATATTCTGTGAGATCTATATCGGTACCAGGTGCTTTTATCGGATGTAAATACGGTCGATGATCTTCTTGTGCATTTTGAGTTACAAGTGCTATATCCGAACCAGAAGCGATGACCTTTAATTCATCACCATCTTTTATAATTTCAAATGTTGTAGACTCATCTGAAGTGAATTCAGTTTTAACCTGTTCATCTGATTTGCAAGCTATCAATAAACAAATCCCAAAGAGTAGATAGTTGTATTTCATGATTCTAATGATAGTCTTTACATCAAAATAATGAATTGTTGATAATTATAGGAATGCTTTTGTCGGATTTGATAGCTTACTCACTCCACTTCCTAACTAGCCGCTGGATCATTTCCACGCCTAATTGCAATTGCTCTTTGCTTATAAACTCATTTGCTCTATGTGCCTGTGCTATATCTCCAGGACCACAAATCACAGATTGAAAACCCGCCTCTGCAAATTGTCCTGCTTCGGCAGCATAAGAGACGGCATCTAGTTTCTGCTCTCCAGACAATTCTCTGATAAGGTCTACAATATCTAAATGGTCGGGAGTGTCAAGTGGTGGAACATCAGAATGGTTTTCAATAGTTGTTATTTTGAACTCTGGGAAATACTTCTTTTTATCTTCAACTAATGATGCGCAGTATTGCTCGAACTCAGCTAATATCTCTTTACTGACATCTTTGGGAATAACTCTTACATCCCAATAAAACTTTGCAGAATCGGATACGATATTAGGGGCGATACCACTACGCTCAAAAATTCCTGAGTGGATGGTAGTGTGCGGAGGTGTAAATCTATCATC
>CALFUQ010000407.1 GCA_937929885.1 uncultured Saprospiraceae bacterium | reverse complement strand
CATCTAAAAATTGAAAATTTGCATCTCGAGTATCTTCTGCTGGAAATGGACTTTCCCAATCTCCAAGGAAATAAAGTGCATTCATCACGAACATGAATTCCTCAGATTTTATCTTATCAAGCACTTTAGGAATTCTACCTTTTGTTTTATCATTTGCCCAGCCATTAATGGATTCTAAGTTAAATTTATCATCGGCGACTTCTGCACCATAATGTTCTTCTAACACACTTTTAAAGCCTTCATCCATTGTAAATAAATTCGGATTGTAAAAAGCAGCTTGCGACAAATTGAGAAAAGATTTATCTGTTCCATCATCGTTTAGTTTTTCTAGCAAATCCTCAAATAGAATATTAATTCCAGATGGATAGAATTTTCCAAAATCCAGTGCACTTCTTATTTCTTCTAAAGTTTCATCTTCTGCCCCGTTAGCAGCCATATAAAGAGCAGTCTCTATGCTCAGAGGGGAGATCAATATATTTTCTGCATCATCTTCTTTGTTGATCTGTAAGAAAGATTTAAATCCAAGATCTAGCATTGATTTATATAGGTCAGCGCTATCTCCTTGTTCTTCGATTGGTGGCTCGTTATCGATTGGATCAGTGGGATTTATTATATCGGGGTTGTCATCACATGCAAAACATAAGATCGCAAGTAAGAGAAGAGCTGTAAGTCTGTTCATAACTAGGTATTTAATTCTATAGACCATGGATTGCCATTGCATGGTTGGTTAGATAACTAGTTTTATCAATTAGTTTATTTTATTTCGTGCCCATATTATTGATAGATATTTTATTGCCGACGTTTTGATAAGTAGTAAAGATTTCTAGATTTATTTTCAGACCTAAGTTTAGTCGAATTAAGAGTTTCCAGAGACTATTTCCATTACATCCTCACCGTACTTTTCTAGTTTAGCTTTCCCTATACCATCAACTGCTAGTAGATCATTTTTTGTGTCAGGTTTAAGCGTTGCAATTTGTTTGAGTGTCTTATCATGCATGATGACGAAGGCTGGAACACTTTGTGTCTTTGCCGTTTTAGATCTCCACTTTTTTAGTTTATCTAGTAAATTGTTATCCATATCGGACAGGTCTACTTCTCGTTTTGCGATGACTACTTTCTTCTTGTCTTCGGGAGCTACGTACTTTGCTAGATTCACTTTTGTCCCTTCCTTAAGTATGCCCATAGAGAGTGGAGTAGACTTTAATCTAGAGTAATCTGTGAAGTCGATAGCAATCAGTCCTTGATTGATCATTTGAGTAATGTAATGCCTCCAATGTACAAATGGAACATCGCGGCCAACACCAAAAGTCTTGAGTTGGTCATAGCCAGACATCTTTATTTCTTGTTTGTAAGATCCTCTCAATATATCGATTAGCAAGTTGACACCTACCTTTTGGCCAGCCCTCAAGACACCTGATAAGGCCATTTGTGTATAAGTGGTGCCATCAAAAAGTTTAGGAGGATCTACGCAATTGTCGCAATGGCCACATTCATTGTTTCTATACTCTCCAAAGTAATTGAGTACTAAATTAGTCCGACAACTCATAGCAGTAGCAAATTGCCACATCCGCTCTAGCTTAGCCGACTGTACTTCTTTAAACGTTTGATTTGCATCACCTTCGTCGATGAACTTTTTAAGATTGAGATAGTCTCCCCAGCTGTAAAAAAGCAATGCCTCGGCTGGCTCACCATCTCTGCCCCCTCTCCCTATCTCCTGATAGTAACCTTCGATATTTTTAGGCATGTTATAATGGATGACCCATCTGATATTTGGTTTATCGATTCCCATTCCAAAGGCAATCGTAGCGCAAACTATTTTAGTGCTGTCATTTTGAAAATCTTCTTGTACTCTTCTCCTTGTGGTAGGATCAAGACCTGCATGATAAGCTTCTGCTTTATAGCCACGTTCTACTAGACTACGGGCAATCTTCTCTGTGCTTTTTCTACTTAAGCAATAGATTATCCCACAATTATCTTCTTGTCCGTTAAGAAAGGCTTCTATCTGCTGCAATCTTTTCTGTCCTGACTTAGAGGCAGTTTTAATATTTTTCCTCTCAAAGCTTGCGAGGAATTTTTTGCAACCATCGATCTTAAGCTGTTTGATAATATCCGATTGCGTAGCAGTATCAGCAGTAGCTGTCAATGCAATTATTGGAATAGTTGGAAACTCTTCTTTAAGTTTTGATAGACGTACATACTCAGGTCTAAAATCATTACCCCACACAGATACACAATGCGCTTCATCTATAGCAAACAAGCTAACTGGTTGAGTTTTTAGATATTTAATAAATCCTTCTGATAAGAGCTTTTCTGGAGATACATATAGCAGCTTTATTTTTCCTTGGGCTATATCCTGATAGATTTGATTGGTTTGTCCTTGATCGATATTACTGTGTAATGTTGCAGCTTTTATATCAAGCTGTTTGAGGGCAGCGACTTGATCATTCATTAAGGCGATAAGAGGAGAGACTACTATTGTGAGTCCTTTATTTACCAATGCAGGAATCTGAAAACATAGCGACTTCCCACCTCCTGTAGGCATGATAACCAATGCATCAGTTCCTGAGATAACAGTGTTGATTATTTCTTCTTGCTCTCCACGGAAAGAATTATAACCAAACGTAGTCTTTAAAATTTCATGGATGCTCACCGCTCCAAACTACGAAAAGAAATTAGATAAAATGAGTAATTAAATTACTCCTTACCTTTTACAGTAGGGTAGGTAATACCTAACTGTTTTAAGTAACTGTCATGCTTTGTTTCATCGTAGTAAAATGGTTCTAGCTGCGGTCTAAATTCTTCATCTATTTCCTTATTGAGATAAATAGCTGGAGAGTCTTCTTCAGTTACCATAGGTACGTACTGTGTTTTCATCCCTTGCTCTTCCTTGAAGTATTTCCAAGCGGCATCTACCAGTTTAGGATCCATAAGGAAATCAATTAAAGTCATTGCTTCCGCTTTTGCACCAGCTACGACTCCTTTGTGCGCGATAGGTGTAGCCATAGCAATTGCATTAGACCAGTGATGCCCCTGTAAGCCAGGAATGTTAGATGGGAATCTCATCGTTACTGTAGGTAGCTTCCATGAGATATCGCCTATATCATCAGATCCACCACTGACAAATCTAGTTGTCGGGAGTCTGATGGTATCAAGTTTAATTGCTAGTCCGTTATATCGCGACGTGTCAGAGTCTACTTCCGCTTGCACTGCTTTAGCAAGTATTTGATCATTCTCTGACCATTCAGGCAACCCTACTTGCTTTATATTTTTATACATAGTTTCTGCAATCACTTGATTAAAGTGTCTAGGCCAAGCGGATCCGAGCACTTTTTTTGACATGGTAGTATTTGTCATGAGTGCTGCGCCTTCTGCTATTTTATTTGCTCTATCATAGACCTCCATAATCTTAGGATAGGTTACATGTCTGAAATAATACCAGATAGATGCTTTAGAAGGGACTACATTAGGTTGATCGCCACCATTGTTAATCACAGAGTGAGATCGGTGTAAAGGGTCGAGATGCTCTCTTTGATATTGCCATCCAATATTCATTAATTCCACTGCATCAGCTGCACTTCTTCCTCTCCATGGTGCTCCTGCAGCATGCGCTGCTTCTCCTTCAAATTCGTACTGCACAGAGATTAAACCTGTGCCTCTTGCTTGACCGTACGAGACTGATAAGTTGCTACTGACGTGAGTAAATATTGAGATGTCTACATCATCAAAATAACCATCTCGGGTGTAATATGCTTTAGTGCCTACTAGTTCTTCTGCAACACCTGGCCATAGAATCAAGGTGCCTGATAGCCCTTCTCGTTCCATTATTTCTTTGACAGATATAGCTGCTATGATATTTAAAGGCGACCCAGAATTATGCCCTTCTCCGTGCCCTGGAGCTCCTTCAACTATAGGATCGTGATAGGCTACACCTGGTTTTTGAGAAGCTTTAGGTATACAATCTAAATCACTTCCGATTGCAATGACTGGCTTGCCTGATCCCCATTTTGCCCACCATGCGGTAGGGATTCCAGAGATACCATCTTCTACTGTGAAACCATTTTCTTTCAATATGTCAGTGAGGTATTTTGAAGTTTCTTTTTCTTGGAAACCTAACTCAGCAAAACTAAAAACCTTATCGACCATGACTTGTGCCATCTTAGCTCTGTCATCTATCTTTTTGGCTACTTCTTGTTTAAGTCGCTCCGTCTTAGATAATGACTTAGGCATGTCTTGACTTATACAAGCAGAGGATGTAGCTGCTAGAATTACTAATCCTAGGATATGGCTTATTAGCTTTCTCATATTGATTATTTTGAATAAAAGATAGCTAATCTTTATAAAAACTAGGGAGTTCTGTAACTAAAAAGCATTAGCTCAATGGATTACCTAATAGTGCCATAAGGTCTTCTTTAACTTGTTTAGGATTTTTACATACGATTCCCTGGATCCCGCAGGCATTTGCTCCAATGATATTTTTCTCACTATCATCAATGAAAACGGATTCTTCAGCAACTAGGTCATATCGACTCAGCATCAGGTCATAGATTTCTTTATCGGGCTTTTTCATTTTCTCAACACCTGAAACCAAGATTCCATCAAATAGATTTAGGAAGTATCCATATCTATCGATAGCAACAGGGAAAGTCTCATGCGACCAATTGGTTAAGGCAAGGATTCTATATTTTTTTAAGTCGATCAATTGTTGGAGTAGGGTGACAGTCTCTTCGATTGGACCTCCTAACATCTCTTCCCACCTCCCATAGTAAGCTTGTATTTCGGAACTCCACTTAGGATGTTTTACGAGTAATTCGGTTGTAGCATCGCTTAGCGATCTGCCAGCATCTTGTTGTACATTCCAGTCATAAGTGGTTATGTTTTCAAGGAACCAGTCCATCTCTTTTTCTGTTTCAAAAATCTGACGATAGACATACTCTGGGTTCCAGTCGATTAGGACGCCTCCAAGGTCAAATATGATATTCTTAATTTCCAAGTGGTTATATTTTCAACCAAGGTAGGGAAAAGTGATTACTTCTTTGAAGGAGAAGTAATAATATAGCAGTCATCGCACTTACCTGGTCTTGTAGTAAGACCTGTAGCTTCTTCTAGTTTTTTGAGCATGACTTCTAGATCTTCTTCATGGATATGAAACCAAATCGATTCTTCTAGATCAACTCCAAGCCTCTTATCGACTTTTAATCGTTTGCCAAATGAATTGTCTATAAAATCTAACACCTTACCAATAGGGTAAGTAGATCCTTCTTCTTTTATTTCTTTAGATGTTTCCTTTGCAACCACAGGTATAACTGGTTCAATGGTTTTTTCTATTACCGGTGCGATTTCTTCTTGTGGAAGCACATCGGTTATATTCGAATTCTCAGTCTTTATAAACTTTCCTTCCTTAAACGATAATTGATCTCCAGGTTGCATCAAGATACTGCTGGTCTTATCATTTACTTTGTACGCACTAATAGCTCCTGATTTCAAATTGACATTAACGCCATCATTACTTTTATTTACACTAAAAACAGTCCCTAGTACCTCAATGCCAATGCCATCACAAAATACTTTGAACTTTCTGTTAGCATCATGTGTCACATCAAAGTTGGCAGAACCAGAAAGTAACTTTACTTGTCTAGATGATTCTTTATCTAACGAAACTGAATATTCTATTGAGGAATAAGGGTTGAGGTTAACTACAGTTGAGTCAGGCAGAATTAAAGATTTTGACAATTCCTGAGTCTCTTGACGTAACTCTTCACTTACATATTGAATGGTATCAAGATCGTCTGGTGACGTGTCTTGAGTTTGTAAAAAGAAATAAGCTCCAATTAAAATAGCTAGTGACGCAGCAATAGAATAGGGGAGAAAGTTCAAACGAGATTTCTTGTTAGCAACTACAAGAGGGGATTCTTCTTTTACTTTTTGTTCCTGAGTACTTATGATTTTATTAAATGCATCCCATTCGATATCGGCATCAACCGATTTGTATTCGTTTAGGGAATTAGAAGCATTTAATATAGCGCTGATACGTTCAAATTGATTACGATTAGCTTCACTTTTTTCTAACCATTCATTTAATTGTTGGCTTTCTTTTTCTGAGGCTTTACCTTCTAAAAATCGTAATATTTCGTATTCCGTAATCATGTATTGTCTTTATGACGCACAAAAGTGCTTAACCCACAGTTTTAATTATTTAAATTTTCTTCCTGATCTATGAATAATCTTAGGCTTTTTAAGGCTCTTGCTATATTATCCTCTACTGATCGTTCTGATATTTGAAGATGTTCAGCTATTTCTTTATAGGTTAACCCTTCAAATTTATTGAGCTCAAAGATTTTTCTATTCTTAGGTTTTAGATGACTTAATCCCCTAATTATAGATTTCTTGATTAGAGATGCATCTACAGCTTCACTATCAATTGCACTAGATTCTAATTTCTCTTTGATATTATCACTTAGCTCGACGATCTTTTTAGATCTTCTAATATGATCTATCATTGTATTCTTGACAGCTTGGAAGAGGTAGTTTTTAGTAGTGGTCTTAACTACTATCTTTTCTCGATTTTGCCAGATTTTGAAAAAGGTATTTTGTACGATCTCTCTACTATCTTCCCAGTTATTGATATACCTGTTTATAAAGTTGCAAAGCGGTTCAAAGTACTCTTTGAAAGTATGCTCAAAATCAGCCTTAGTCTGGAAGGGTTTGTTCAAAATAACGTGTGTCTCACAAAAGTATAAAAATGTAGCAATCCATTGTAAAACAACAAAGCCCATGAATAAATTCACAGGCTTCGTTAATATTTTATTAATCAATAATTACATCATTCCTGGCATTCCACCACCTCCTGGAGGCATCGCCATTGGAGAATCTTCTTTCACATCATTGATTATACATTCTGTAGTTAAGATCATACCTGCGATTGATCCAGCATTTTCGATAGCAACTCTAGTTACTTTCGTCGGATCGATAACTCCTGCCTTCTTAAGATCTTGGTATTTGTCTGTTCTCGCATTGTATCCAACAGATCCTTTCTTTTCCATTACTTCTTTAAGTACTACTGATCCATCTACACCAGCATTCTCTGCGATGATTCTCAGTGGAGCTTCTACTGCTTTCTTCACAATCTGAATTCCCATATTCTGATCCTCGTTCTCACCTGTCAATTTCTTTAAAGATGATATCGCTCTTATTAATGCTACACCACCACCAGTTACGATACCTTCTTCTACCGCTGCTCTAGTTGCATGAAGTGCATCATCTACTCTGTCTTTCTTTTCTTTCATCTCTACCTCAGTAGCTGCACCTACGTATAGCACTGCAACTCCACCTGCAAGCTTAGCTAATCTCTCCTGTAACTTCTCTTTATCGTAATCAGAAGTAGTAGTCTCTATCTGCTGCTTGATCTGGTTAATTCTTCCAGTAATAGCTTTTTTCTTTCCTTTACCATTTACAATAGTAGTGTTGTCTTTGTCTACTACTATTTTTTCAGCTGTACCAAGATGAGCAAGTTCCGTGCTTTCTAGCTTGTATCCTTTCTCTTCTGATACTACTGTACCTCCCGTAAGGATAGCTATATCTTCTAGCATTGCTTTTCTTCTATCACCGAACCCTGGAGCTTTTACAGCTACTACTTTGAGTCCACCTCTTAATCTATTTACAACCAGTAGGCCTAATGCTTGACTCTCGATATCTTCTGAGATGATTAACAGTGGTCTTCCTGCTTGTTGTGCTTTCTCTAGTACAGGGATTACATCAGCTGTATTAGAGATTTTCTTATCATGGATAAGAATTAAAGGATTTTCGTACTCAGACTTCATGTCCTCTGTATTAGTTACGAAGTATGGAGATAAATAACCTCTGTCAAACTGCATACCTACTACCTCATCAACATAAGTCTCTGTACCTCTTGCTTCTTCTACTGTGATTACTCCGTCTTTAGTAACTCTCTTCATCGCATCGGCGATTAGAGTTCCTATCTCGTTATCATTGTTAGCCGAGATAGCTCCTACTTGTTGGATCTTACCGAAGTCATTACCGATAACTTCACTTTGTTTTTTAAGATTAGCGATTACAGTTTCTACTGCACTATCGATTCCTCTTTTAAGATCCATTGGGTTAGCTCCTGCTGCTACATACTTCATACCTGCAGTTACCATCGCTTGTGCTAGGACAGTTGCTGTAGTAGTACCATCACCTGCAAGGTCTGCAGTTTTAGATGCTACTTCTTTTACTAGTTGAGCACCCATATTTTCAACTGGGTCTTCTAGTTCTATTTCTTTTGCCACAGTTACACCATCCTTAGTCACTGAAGGTGCACCGAAGCTTTTTTGGATTACCACATTTCTACCCTTAGGGCCTAGTGTGACTTTTACTGCGTTAGCTAGCGCATCGATTCCAGATTTTAGTTTCGCTCTAGCTTCTGAATCAAAGCTTATCTGTTTAGCCATTTTATTTGAATTTTAATTTTTTAGAATTTGAATTATTGATTGGATTTAAAGGATAACTAGGATGTCATCTTCTCGCATGATCAAATAGTCTTTCCCACCGTGAGAAAGTTCTTGACCTGCATACTTTCCATAAAGTACTTTGTCTCCTTTTTTGACGGTCATCTTGATGCCATCTTTTCCTGGACCCACAGCTATGATTTTACCTTGTTGTGGTTTTTCTTTGGCAGTATCAGGTATTATGATACCTCCGCTTGTTTTGGCGTCCGCCTTGCCAGGCTGGACAACTACTCTGTCATTAATTGGCTTCATAGTTCTATTAAAATTATTGGATTAGTTAATTAAAAAATATGTCAACATAGACTAGTATAGCATTTCTTATGCCACACGGATATTTATGCCATTATTGCTCATAAATGAGCTTAAAATATTATTACGAGGGGATTAATTGACAATTTGGCAATACATATCTGCCAAACTACATTTAAAGCTCTGTAGGTAAAGGAATCCCACCTCCAGCAGTGCCGCCGCCATTCACTGCGATCGCTGTGATTATACATAGTATAAATAGCGCGATTGCTAGACCCCAAGTGATTTTTTCAATGAGATCTGTGGATTTTGCAGCTCCAAACATCTGATTAGCTCCTTGCCCACCAAAAGTAGAATCTACACCACCTCCTTTAGGGTTTTGTATTAATACTACTGCCATTAACAGTATACAAACAAGGGCAATCGTAATGGTGAGGAAAGTAATCATCTGTTACTCTTTAGTTTATCAATTTGAGCCGCAAAATAAGCACATTTTTAGGGGAAAAGCAAGGATAAT
>CALFUQ010000406.1 GCA_937929885.1 uncultured Saprospiraceae bacterium | reverse complement strand
TTAGGATAAGCAGGAGGCAAGGGAATACTTGGGCACATTATCATTGAGGACATGCCCGAAGGGAGTTGAATATCTGGTGATGTTCCATCAGGACACTGGCCAAAAGATGAAAAAGATAAGAATAGCAAAAGAGCCAAGATTATAAATTTCCCTGTTTGCTGCTTAAAATTTAAAGCTCTAGTTTTCAGCATGGCTACGCCAATAGTTGATCTTGTGATCATCTCAATAATTTTTCTTAACGAATAAAAATTTAGGTTCTAAGTATCCGTATCAGACTCGTTGATTCTTCGGTAATAACTATAATGCACAGAGTTATCAACAAAGGGGGTTGAATCCTTTATCAATAGATTAATACTATGTACGATAGGAATTATCGGTGTAGGTGAGGTATGTAGGTAAAATCGGTCTAACGAAGATATACTAAATAAAACATATTACAAAATTACGCAATGTGTTTTTTGGAAATAAAAAGGGCCCTTTCTTTGCAGAAAACGCCCTGTATTTATTAGGAAAGTGGTTTTATTCTAAAATAATCATGCTTTTAACCTCCTTGTATCCCTTTACTTCTATTGCGTAGAATACAATACCTGATATGTTATTAAGCATATCTCGTGTAATGTTTATGGTATTTGCGCCTTCACTATGCTCCTTTGATCTTTCTAATAGTAGTTTACCACTCATATCATAAATTGTAAACCTTACTAGTCCTGATTCCTTCAAATTAAACTTGATTGCAGTAGACTCTGCAAATGGGTTAGGACTATTCTGATATAAAACAGAGCTATTACCTGTATCATTTCTATTACCTAAAATAAGTCCTGCTGACCCTGTATCTTCTTTGATAATTGAGGCAGAACAGGATGTTGCGTTTCCACATTCATCTGCAATAACGAATGTTACCAACAGCTCGTTCTGATTTCCACAGTTTAAGTCATTTACTTTTCCCTCTTCATAATCATCATTAATATCTAGATTACTACAATCATCAACACTGGCCGCTTGTAAGTCAGCGTGAACTTGATCCAACCACAAATTCATATCCTCTTCTGACACCTCATTATCACAATTAACGATCAAATCATTTGTTAGGTCGCAGTTTACAGTTGGTGCTTGGAAATCCTGTTGGAAAGTGATTCTTTGTAAACACCTCTTCTCATTACCACATTCATCTCTTATTATGTACCTTCTTCTTAGAACATTTTTAGAAGATGAGCAAATATCAATATTGTCTGCACTTCCTATGTCTTGTGAAGTAATTGATAATTCTCCTTCACAAAACTGAATTATCTCACCTTGTGCAGCTCTAAATTGTTCTAAAGTTGAAACAGGCACTGGCACTTCTTCTCCACATGCTATATTTTCGATATCGTGAACACATTCTACCTCAGGTCTAGGAACAGTAGGTTCTGTCTGCTCACCTGTCTCGGCACTCACAATAGATGCTGTACATGATGATGAATTACCACAAGCATCACTCACAGTAAAACTTACTGACATCTGCGCACCATCTACGCAATCCATGTCTGCTGCTGCATTACTAGTGTAGTTATGATCTATTGTCATAGCTCCACAATTATCACTGGCAGACTTCATGATTTTATCCTCCATCGAAGATATCCAATCTTGAATATCTCCTTCTAAAAGCGACTTGTCACAATTAACAACAAAGTTGTTCATGTCTCCACAATCAATATTAGGTGCCTCGGTATCCTTAACAAATTCAAAGCGTTGTATTGTACTCGTAGATTTACCGCAGCCGTCTACCACTGTATATCTTCTCCTCACTATGATAGGTCTATCTGAGCAATAATCCATAGATGCCACATCACCAATATCTTTATGAGAGATTGTAAGACCTTTACCACAATGCTCATCCACAGAGCCACCAATTGCAAGAAACTCCTCTAAATTAGTTGCCGCTGGAGGTAAAGTAGTTCCACAACTTAAACCAGCCTTATCGTGAGGTTGCCCTATCTCAGGCTTGGGTAAGGCGACATGTATACTGGCATCACATTGAGTCTTATGACCACAAGCATCGCTTATTGAAAATGTAATTAGCGTACCTTCAGAGTCTTGACATTTAATATCATCTGCATCGATATCATAATCATGAGTTACTGAATTCTCACTACAATTATCTGAACTTGCAGCTAATAATGCACTACTCGATAAAGAAAGCCAATCTTCTAATTGATCTTGTAAATCTTGATTATCGCAATCTACACTTACATCACTCAAGACACTACAATCTACAGTAGGTGGAGTATTATCAACATTATAAACTATCCGTTGTATACAACTCTTAGAGTAACCGCATGCATCTGTAATAGTGTATCTTCTTCTGAAGAGACTATATACCTCTGAACAGTGATTTAAGTCTTCGGGATTGCCGAGTTCTGATGAACTGATTGAAAACTCACCTTCACAAAATTCTTCGTGATACCCACCTTCTTCAAGAAAATCTTCTATAGTTGTAAATGGTTCTGGCAGATCATCACCACAATCAAGCCCAGCTATATCATGTGGGCAAACTAGCTTTGGCCTAAGATCTGAATTCTCAGTACTGGGCAAGTTTTTTGAAAAATCTGTGACTTTTAGATACTTACTTAATCCTAAGTAAGTATTCATGGAATATGAGTTATCATCAAAACTCATAAGTTGTTGTTCTTTAGGTGAATTACTTAATTCACTGTGTAAAGAATCGAATTGATATACTAGTCCTCCTAAACTTAGAAATACTACCACACCCTTAGTAATACGTAACATTCTTCTAATTATTTAGTTACAAAAAAATAATAGCCTTATGTGTGTACGTGTGGTTGGGGAAACGATAAAAGAAAATCGTTTGATTTAATCGAGAGGTCTCGATTGCTTTTGTTCTAACAGAGATTTTAATTCAAAAAGCGTACCAGCCTCTTCAGCTTCTTTATCCTTACGCCATCTTTTCATACGCGGAAATCTCAAAGCAAGTCCGCATTTATGACGTTTTGAAGGGTTTATATCATCAAAAGCAACCTCAAAAACTAGCTCTGGTTTAACCATTCGTACTGGCCCATGTTTCTCGATTGTATTCTTTTTAACAAATTTTGTAACCTCCAAAAACTCTGCATCTGTTAATCCCGAATAGGCCTTAGTGAAAGTCACTAGCTTATCTCCATCGTGTACAGCAAAAGTGAAATCTGTGAATAGATTTGCTCGTCTACCATGACCCCTCATTGCGTAAATTAAGATTGCATCAATAGTAAAAGGTTCAACTTTCCACTTCCACCATTCTCCCTTTTTTCTTCCTGACTTGTAGGTTGACATCCTACTTTTTAGCATTAATCCTTCAATACCATCACGCTTTGCTTTTTCTCTAGCATTAGTCACTTGAGCCCAATTTTGGAATACTAACTCTTGGGATAGATGTAATGGGATATCTATAATAACTTCATTCTTGGTCATTATAATTTCTGTTAGGTGCTTTCTTCGATCTACTAAGTTTAGTTCTCTAATATCTTTGCCATCATACTCAAGCAAGTCATAACACATTAGAATAACTGGAATCTCTAACAGTAATTTCTTGCTAACATTTTTTCGCCCTATCCTTTTTTGTAAATCATTAAATGATAAGGGCTTGCCGTTTTTGAATGGAAGAATCTCTCCGTCAATTACAAAGTTATCAAGTGGCAATAACTTTAAGTTTTCAAATTCTGGATACTTGTCTGTAACCAACTCTTCGCCTCTGGACCAGACAAATATTTCATTGTTACGCTTAATTATTTGACCTCTGATTCCGTCCCATTTTTGTTCTATTTGCCAATCCTTAACAGCGCCCAACTCTTCTATCTCTTTGTCTATAGCGTATGCTAAATAAAATGGATAGGGTCTAGATAAATCATCTTTAGGATTATCATCTACGATTAAATGTTTGAATGATTCGGTTTCTGGTGACCAAGAACCCATCAATCTATGAGCAATTCTGTTTTCTTCTTTCCCTGTAAGTTTAGATAGCGCTTTGACTATAGTTTTTTGTGATACGCCTACTCTAAACCCGCCTGTGATCAACTTATTAAATAAAAATGTTTCTTCTTGATCTAAGCTTGACCAAGCATCTATAACAAATTCTTTTTTCTGTGCTTCAGAATGGCCAACTTGATTTTTGATTGCTATGATCCAATCTGACAAACTTAGACTTGATGACTTTGTTTTTTTAGGTGTTATCAATGAGATCGTCTCAGCAAGATCTCCAACGATATGATATGAATCCTCGAATAACCAAGGTTCAATATTCGCAACTTCTGCAGCCCATTGCCTAAGGAATTTAGTAGTAACCGTACGTTTTGGTCTACGATGAGAGAAGAGTGCTATTGTCCATAGCTTGTCCTGATCAGGAGCATTTTTAAAGTACTCAGAAAGTGCTGCGACTTTCTCATTGGTCTTGGTGGTCTGATCTAACTCAAGAAAGAGATCGGCAAATAATCTCATTCTTCTTTCTTTTCAAGTGATTCTCCTTCGAACTCAGTTTCTAGGGGTTGAGCGTTATACCCTTGCTCTCTTAACCACCTAGAATATATCTGAGTATAACCGTGAGTGGGATAGATATTCTCTGCTCCTGTAGCTTTGATCGATTCATTTAGTCCATCCCAATCACAATGATCAGATAATACAAAACCTCTGTCTGCACCTCTTCTTCTGCGTGCTCCTCTGAGCATCATCCATCCTGAGGCTATGCCTACTGATACATTTTTAAATCGTTTCATCCATGAAGAACCAAGTGCTGATGGAGGTGCGATTATTAAGTGTCCTGCAAAATCTTGCGGCTTACTTTCTTTTTCTATGAGGAGCGTGTCTTTTAGTGGTATCCCAGAATTCCTGATTGCATTATTCATCTTTGCTATTGCACCATGGCAAAATATCTTACCGATCTCACTGTCAATATTATGTAAGATCCTCTGTGCTTTACCTAAAGAATAAGCGGTGATGATTGTAGTCTTACCTAAGCTCTTATTTAAGGACCACCAGTTATTAATTTCATCAAAAACTTTTGATTGCTTTTTCCATTTATAGACAGGTAATCCAAAAGTAGATTCCGTAATAAAGTGAGTGCAATTCACTGGTTCGAAACATCCAGAAATCCCGTCATTCTCTGTTTTATAATCTCCAGAAATCACCCAAACTTCTCCTTTGCCCTCAGCTCTAATTTGTGCTGAACCAATAATATGTCCTGCTGGATGAAAGGAAAACTTAACACCATTTACCATTATCGACTCACCGTACCCAATACCCGCAATATTAATTTTACTCCCTAATCGGTGCTTGATGATGGGAACAGAAGCATGTGTACACAAATACGATTTATGCCCTGGCCTTGAGTGATCTGAGTGCCCATGAGTAATTAGCGCCTTATCTACTGATCTCCAAGGGTCGATGTATACATCAGCTTCAGCACAGTAAATCCCATTTTTATTTAGCTCGATTAGCGCCATTGTTATTCAGTAAATAAATGAACCTAAATATAGTTTTCCATTTGGGGAAGAATAATTTTATCTTGCCTTATGCCTAAAAAATATTTTCTCTTTTTGATATGCTTAGTTGCTTTCTCTACACTACAAGCTCAGATGGCAGCAGATGAGCTTATTGATAAAAGTATAGCCTTTCATGATCCTCAGAATAATTGGAAGGATTTTAAATCACAACTAAGTTTTACAACAGAAAGACCTGATCGCCCTGATGGCAAACGGAAGGTCTTTATTGATAACAAAAGAAAAATGTTTTCTTTCTGGGCTCAATATGAAGAGGGGTTACTGAATTATGAAGTGAAGAAATCTAAACCAAAGGCCTTATGGAATGGAAACGAAACAGTACCACCAGAAATAGCAAAAAAATATAGAATCTCTTCCGATCGTGCTATTATGTATCGAGATTACTACACTTATCTATATGGCATGCCTATGAAACTAAAAGATCAAGGCACCATCATTCATCAGGAAGTTAGTCAAGTAGAGTTCTATGGGAAAAAATATGACAAGGTCAAGGTGACTTATGATCCAGAAGTGGGCGATGACATTTGGTATTTCTATTTTAATCCTAACACTCATGCATTAGAGGCTTACCAGTTTTTTCATGATGAGTCTAAAAATGATGGTGAGTACATCTTATTTGAAGAACTGAAGGAAACCCAGCGCGTGAAAATGCCAAGGGTGAGAAAATGGTTTTATAATAAGGATGAAAAATTCCTTGCCACAGACATCCTAGAATACTAATTGAAAAAACTCTTTCTTTCAAATATTATTTTTCTGGTGTTGATCAATTTATTGATCAAGCCTTTCTATGTCTTTGTGATAGAAGTGGGTGTACAAAACGAAGTTGGACCAACTGAGTATGGGGTCTTCTTTTCGTTATTTAATTTTTGTTACTTATTTCAATTTATTACTGATCTCGGAATTAGTAACTACAACAACATCACTGTGGCAAGAGATCCCTCATTCATATCAAGGAATATCAAAAAATTATTAGGGGTTAGAATAATTCTAGCCGTTTTGTTTTTTGCGTTCATTGGTTTATTTGCTTTCCTTATTGATTATCCAGAGACCTATTATCCTATGCTTTGGCTTATTGCTTTAAATCAAATTCTTGTTTCTTTCATATTATACTTCAGAACAAATATTTCTGGGCTAGGTTTTTACAAAACTGATAGTATGATATCTGTTTTGGATAAGTTACTCCTAATCTGTTTGGTTGGATATCTCCTGTGGTTTAATATTGCTAATGGTTTTGAGTTTAGTATAATTACGTTTGTGCACTGTCAGATGGTATCCTTGATGGTTACACTTATTACTGTAATCGTAGTCCTATTTTCAAAATCAAGTATCACCTCTTTTACACTAAAGCCATCATTTGATTTTAGTGTTATAAAAAAATCATTGCCTTATGCTTTGATAGTCCTAGTGATGAGTGCATACAGCAGAATAGATGGAGTCATGTTAGAGCGCATGCTTGAGGATGGTGGGCAAGAAGCGGGTATTTATGCAGCCTCCTACAGATTTTTAGATGCGCTAAATATTTTAGGGTTTCTTTTTGCAGGACTACTCTTACCTATGTTTGCAAAACTTATTAGTACAAATAAGAGTATAAAATCAGTTCTCCTACTGTCCTTTAAATTAATCAATGCTATTGCTATTTCTATTGCACTATATATCAATTACAATGGTGATCAACTTATGCAATTTCTTTATCCTTTATACGCTAATGATTACTATTCCAATATTCTAATTTTACTGACCTGGGGTTTTTTAGGGATAGCAACCACTCATATTTTCGGTACACTCCTTACCGCAAATCAATCTCTTAGGCGTATGAATATTATTCTAATCCTAGGGCTTGTTATCAATGTTTTGCTCAATTGGTATTTTATCCCTACTTATAAAGCTCAAGCCGCAGCTACGACCACACTCATCACAGAAGTAGTTGTAGCGTTAGGTCTAATTTTAATTGTTAAAAGCGAATTCAAATTGCAAATAAAGGTCAAGCCTATATTGAGTTTAGCTGCTTATGGCTTAGCCCTCTTTGCTTTTTATCATACATTATCAGTCGTAATTAACCTTGATTGGATAATATCTCTTATTCTCGGAATTATCGTTTCTTTTGTGGTATCGTTATTGCTCCATATTATTGATATTCGAGTGTTAAAAGAAGTATTATTCACCAGATGAGCCAACCCGAAACTTTAGTTGATGTAATTGCTGTGCTTTGGAAGTGGCGGTATAAGATCTTGGGGGTCACATTCATTGCTATTATTGGAGCCATAGTGATATCACTATTCTTGGCTAACTACTATAAGGCTACAACTTCGTTTTATGCAGCTAGCGAAGATTTAGGAAAACCAATCCCAATAGGAGAAATCGATAGGAACATTCGATACTATGGTACCGACACAGATGTAGATAGATTACTTACAATTGCTAATTCCAGCGATATTAAAACTAATTTGATTAAGGAATTTGACCTCTACACTCATTATGAAATTGATCCTGATTCTAAAAATGCCGAGCATAAGATCAATCTCAAGCTTGCCAAGCTGTATAACATTACTAAAACAAAATTTGACGCTATAGAACTTTCAGTAGAAGACACTAATCCAGAATTGGCAGCGAGAATAGCAAACTCTGCTAGAGATAAGATTAATGATTGGGCCCAAAAAACAGTCAAAAACAGTCAACTCAAATTGTTAGAATCCTTTGAAAGCAAGATTACTAAAAACGAAAACTTGCTACAAGTCTTAGGGGATAGCCTTACTCAGTTAAAGAAAAAGTATAGCGTTTATGATCTGGAAAATCAGACTCAGGTTTTATTAGAACAACTATCCCTTGCAAAATCAAAAGGACAATCTCGAAGAGCACAGGCATTAGAAGCAGAGATACAAAACTACAACAATGGATTCTCAGCAGTATCATCAATTTCAGCAGAGCACGAAGCTTTCAGTACACAGCTTGGAATAGATAAAGAAAAATACCGCCAGCTGAAGTCTAGTTACGATTCTCCTTTTAATGCCTTGATCATCATGGAACCTGCTAGTATACCTCTTGTGAAATCTAGACCTAAAAGATCTATCTATGTTCTTGGGTCAGCGTTGTTTGCATTTTTGCTTTCTGCACTTGCTTCCTTAGTTATTGATGCTTCTAAAAATGTAAACTGGAAAGAAGCCTTGAAGTAATATCTAAATGGGAGGTGTCACTGAAACATATTCTTATCAACACTATTTATTTTATACTTTCAGCTTTGTCTTAATTGGTAGCTTATTAGCTGCGACTAGCTTACAGAATATTCTTCCACTTATCCTACCTGCTATCCTCTTGATAGGTTTCGCTGGAACTTTAAACCTAAGAAGGCTCTACGCCTTTTTCTTTTTGTTACTTCCATTTAGCATCGAGATAAGTTTTGCTGAAGGCTTGGGCAGTGATTTACCTGCAGAACCTTTTATGATAGGCTTAAGCTTGATCGGGCTGTTTCTTTTTGCTAATAAGTTTGCCGTAATCGATGCAAGATATATCAGGCATCCGATTACTGTTTTGCTAATTCTTCACTTGGTATGGATCGCGTTAGCTACTTTTTTTTCTGAAGATTTCGTAGTCTCCTTCAAATATCTCTTGGCAAAAATCTGGTATATCATTCCGTTTTATTTCTTAGCCATATACTTGCTTCGTGAAGTAACAACCGTAAGGAATTTAATCAAAGGGCTTCTAATCTCGCTTTCTGTTGCTATAGCGTTTGTGATGATAAGCCATGCAGGAGATAGCTTCTCTTTTGATAAAATAAATCAAGCGGTCTCTCCCCTCTTTCGTAACCATGTAAACTATGCATGCATCCTTACACTATTTATTCCTTACCTCTGGTATCTCTACATTACTTCTAAGGCTAAATCAAATAAGCTTATTTATACGGGCTTTATTCTGGTATTCCTCGCGGCAATTTATCTCAGCTATACTCGTGCAGCATATGTTGCCATCGCAATAGCTATAGGTGCTTACTTTATAGTTAGATGGCGTCTTACCAAGGTTATAATTTTGACTTTCACAATTATCACTATAGCAGGCATCAGTTATATGACAATTGATAATAATTATCTAGAGTTTAAACCTGAATACGAAAAAGCGATAACGCATACTAAATTTGACAATCTCCTTGAGGCAACGACTAAACTAGAAGACATATCAACTGTCGAGAGATTTTATCGTTGGGTTGCTGGAGGCCATATGGTAGCAGATAAACCGCTCTTTGGGTTTGGTCCTGCAACTTTTTACTTTTTCTATCAATCTTATACGGTGACTGGATTTCAGACCTATGTAAGCGATAATACTGAAAAGTCTGGTATCCACAATTATTACTTGATGACTGCTGTAGAGCAGGGTATTATCGGATGTTTGATCTTTATCTGCTTCTGCTTCATCGTTATAACTAAGGGAGATGAAATTTATCATGCTGAAATCGATGAAAACAAAAAGTCTTTGGTAATGGCAGCTTTGCTTTCTTTTATCATTATCTGTGCGATTCTGATCATCAATGATATGGTAGAGGCTGCCAAAGTAGGCCCATTCTTCTTCCTAGCACCAGCGATTATCTTAATCTATGGGGTTGCTAGCGGCAAAGAAAGATTTACAAATTAATTTTTTGAACTAATTAGAACTTAAGTATATATTTGCAACCCTTAACGAAGGGAGATTAGCTCAGTTGGTTCAGAGCACTTGGTTTACACCCAAGGGGTCATAGGTTCGAATCCTATATCTCCCACATTATAGCCTTCCAATCGGGGGGCTTTTTTTATTTATCCCCATTATTACTGGTTTTTCCCAAAATTGTATACTACACTGCTTAATTGGATTTAAGGTATAGGGGGCAAGGCAAGACTTTTGTGTCCTCATGTATGGATACAAGTATCAAAACCTTAAACTACACCTGTGAGAGCCTTAATTTATATTCTCCTGTTATTTGGTATTAGCCAGCTTGGTTATAGCCAGTCCTGTGATAATAATTTGATCACAAATAATCCTGGTTTTGAGACAGGAACTCTCAGTGGATGGGAAGATGCAAGTGGTCAAGTAGAAATAACTACTGATTCTTATAATGGTAATTTTGCCATGGTAGCTCACACACAAGGTGATAAATCAGAGTTTGTCAATCCAAGTGTAAACTTTGTAAACCCAAGTAAAACATGCGTACTGTCAGCTTGTGCTAAGATAATAGGTAATCCTGTTAACGCAGGTTTCGGAGTCATCTATGGTACTTTTAGCGGACAAGTTCTTAGGGTTGATTCTATTCCGATTACAAATACCTCATATGAATGCTTTTCATTAACCATAGACCCTCCTACTGGTACTGCTGGTTATCTGATTTCTGGATCTATTAATGGAGGCGAAGGCAGCATACTTTTAGATGACTTCTGCTTAGAGTGCTTTGATGATTGTATAGTGGGAGAATCATGTGATGATGGTGATCCTACTACGAGCGGAGACTTCATCAATCAATTTTGTGAATGTAGAGGATCTGCTTGCGGGGTATTCCCCGAAGCTGGAGATGATGTAAGTATCACCTTGGGTCAATCTACTGTGCTGACTGCAAGTGGTGGCGTTAGCTATGAGTGGGACACTGGTCAGACCTCGTCAGTTATATCAGTAGAACCTACGGAGACAAAAACTTATAGAGTGACAGTATCAGACGGTGCAAGCTGCTTTGAGGTAGATAGTGTAACAGTAAACGTCCTTAGATTATATGATGTTGGAAATTTTGTCTGGATAGATGAAAATGGCGATGGTTGTCAAGATCCTGGAGAAGAAGGATTGAATGGCGTAAGGGTAGAAATATATGATAGAAACGACTTTAGATATACTGGCAAAAACACTGCTAATAGAAATGGAGAACCTGGATACTTTAACTTCAATATTTTGGAGGGTGAATATCGGTTTAAAGTTATAGTTCCATCAGGTTATGTAATAAGCCCTAAGAATGTTTGTGGTGATAATGCTATCGATAGTGATTTTCATCCGATCACAGGCTTCTCTGATTTTTTCACTCTTGATGAAAATATACCAATTATAGATGTAGGGTTAGTTTTAGATGCGGGATTGCCAGTAGAGTTATCACACTTTCAAGTAACTAACAGTGGGAACAAAAATGATCTTCTCTGGAATGTAATCACCGAGGTAGATCTTGATGCATATGTAGTCGAACGTAAGTTTGGAACTGAATCAAATTTTGAACCAATAGCAGAGGTTAAAGCTGTTGATAATGACACTTATGAAAGCATAGATTATGATCTGCCTAAGTCGGGTACTTACTATTACCGATTATTAATGAGAGATAAGAGCGGCCATCTTGATATAAGTGAAGTAAGATCGGTAAACGTTGATTTAGGTGAAAGAGATTTTATACATGCCTATCCAAACCCAGCTAACGATGACATCACTATTATTTTGAATACTACAGATATTGCGCTAGTTCATGAAGTATCTCTGTTTAATACAACTGGGCAAAGAGTCCACTATGCTAAACATAGATTAACTTCTAATTACCTTAAGCAAACTATAGATTTGAGTAATGTGCCAGAAGGCATTTATACAGTGCATGTAAAAGCGGACGACACTTCCTTTGTAAAGAAGATTGTCAAAGTAGACTAAAGGAGAATTTAACGCTCTAAGGTTAGGGTTTGCTTTTTATTATCTATGGACCACTTGGCAAATCGATCTAAAAATGATTTGCCTAATAGTATAGCGCTAGAATCATCTACAATAGAACAAACTACATCTTTGATTTTAAGCTTACCCACTGTTAAGCTGGGAAGCACAAAACGCTCTGCTTCTAGAATATCACCATTTGCAATTCTGTATTTAGCTGGAGTTATATAATCGCTTCTAGTTATTACTCTGTCTTTGAGCAATTCTTTTTCAAGCGCTTTGGATATTGATACAACACTTGCTCCTGAATCTAATATCGCAGTAGCTGGTTTGCTTCCAAGCTTAAGATTTACTAAGTAGATACCTCCATTTTTGCGTAATTGTACTACCTCTGTATTCTTCTCGTGAAGGCCTTCTGGAGAATAATCAATTAGCGCCTCTATAAGTCTCTCAAGATTAAAGATTACATGTTGATTTTCTTTCCAATCCTTATTCATCAGTATATGTGGTACTGGTCTTACCTGTTTGCTAGTCCGATCGAGATACTCTACACAATCAAATGATTTATCCTCACAATAGAATTCTAAAACATTACAACACTCTATTTTTTTGATGTTTAGCTTGTTCTTATCTAGTTCGTTTACTAGAATGCTAAATTCTGATTTATCATATTCTTTGTCTTTCCTGGAGTTGGTTGTTGTGAGCATTATAACGCCTGGAGAGGGGTTAGAGACAACGCTCTGTGACACGAAGTTCTTATTAGTCGCATTAGTATTAAGGGCTGGTAAGAGCTTGTTTATCTTGTTTAGGTGAGTGTTAACGTCGGCTTGTTGAGAGATGCCGCTCCCAAAGCATAAAATAACCATAAAGAAAACCCAGCCCAATCTCATTCACAATGATAATCAAACAAAGAATAGTACATGGACCGAGAAAACAATTTAACTACCCTGCTACTTTAGCAGACAAATAATTGTTTTGATTTATCCGCACAAGGATTTCTTTTAAAAAGTTCATTTCTCTCTCATAGATACCGAGAAACTGCTTTTCATATACTTCTTTATAGACACTCACGATACGATCAGAGAGCTCTAGTCCATTAGGTGTTAAGTATACCTTATTTGCTCTCTTGTTATCTTCGTTATGTGTCTTTGTGAGGAGCGTTTTTTGTTGTAGATTTTTAATTATCCGAGAGATAGAGGCTCTGTCTTTACCTGTGTTGTTTGCGATTTCTATCTGGCTTATACCTTGCTTATTTTTCACTTGGTCTATGATTAGCCACTGGTCATAGCTTACCCCAAAATGCATCTGCTGAAAAACACTATTAAATGATTCTCTAACACTACGAATGGTCTTCTCTAATTCAATGATTACGTTATTCTGATCCTGATCTTGCAAGGCCATAAGGCTACTACTCTATTTTTCTAAACAAAAAGGTAACTATTCTTAACTTCTATTTAAGTAAGTCTTCAAAGTAATTATCCACAATGCTAAATGTAGGAGATCTTAACTAATGATAAAATTCGATTTCGCTCACTAGGAATGAGCAGTTCTGAGCCCGAGATTTGGACAGCATCTTTAAGCCTAAGTTTTAAGTTTTGGTATTCTGTGCTGAAGATACTTTGCCTCTTGTTCTTTCCTAATGGTCCGAATACGTATTCGCTAACTATGTTGTCTTTTTTAATCTCATCATTATAAATTATCCTAACTCGAGATGGCGTTTGAAACAAAAAGAAAGAAGAGAAGATCGCTCCGTCATCTTGAGAAAACTGTTTTTTATACATGACCTTCTTCCAGTGCTCTTCACCTCCTGGCTTCAATGCTATGACCACAAGGTCTTCATTGAAGTAATCAACCCAAGCTCTAATTCCTCCTAGGTTATTAGCGCCATAATTTGAATCATAAGAAGGGTTCCTAGAAAATCGTTTTTGCATTTCAGCAATGAGTATCTTGCCTCCATCTTGTCGCGAAATAGAATTTACTATTTTAAAATCTTTTATCCCTTTCTTCTTATTAGACTTCGTGCCGTAAACATCATTAATAAAACTCTGATCAAACTCTACAAAACTTACTTCCATCTCAAGTGAAGGGTTCCCTGCTGGTTTTTGTGTATAGAAATAACCTTTAGATTCACTAGAAGACTTATCATTATAAAGCCCTGAAATGCTAACCGTCCGCCTATAGTTATCATAAGATAAATGTATACTCTGGCTATAGACATTCTCTAGTCTTGCTTGAGATATATTAACTGCGCCAGTTCGACCCTGTATGTACACGATCTCTGCTGCATGGTTTTCGTTATTAAATCTTGAGTTATTCATCTCTAAAAGCATAAGGACATCTCCATGGTTAGTCACTTTGATGTCTACGATGTCCTTTCTGAGATTCCTATTCTCGATCTTATACTCTTCTATGTGGATAGTTTTCAGCGTTTCATTATCAAAAATGATCGCCAAAAAATCATTTTTCTTTTCTATCACATACAGTAAAGAATATCGTTTGTTATCAGATAACAGGTGGACATATTCTCTACCACCGAAAAAGGTTTTTTTCTTCTCAAAAATGGTAAGTGTATCAAGCACTTCTGCATACTCATTATATGATCCTACTCTGATGATATCATTGCCATCTTCTTTGAAACCATAGAATGCTAAAAAGGAAGTATCTCGCTTAACCAAACCATATACTTGAGCTTTTTTCTTTTCTGTATTTAATTCTCTTTCTCTTACAAACTCTAGGGAATTATTAAAAACCATCAGTATTTGCTCGAATCCTTTATCTCTGTAGAGTAGTATTTCATCGTTAACTTCCCCAATTATTTCATAACCATAATCACTACGGATATTTATTGCTTCGCTACTAGATACGACTTGAGCATTACCATTAACTTGTAAGAATATTAAAAGTGATAATATGAGACCTAGGTATACTTTCATATAACCTTAATTTATGCAGAAAAATATAAATTCGCACGTTCTGTCATCAATTCAAATAAAATAATTTAATCTTTTGTCTGCATCTCCACTTATAGAATGTGTTCCTAACTTCAGTGAAGGGCGTGATCTGAGTATTATAGCTGCCATCAAGAAGAGCATAATGGAAACTGATGGGGTTAGTCTCTTGCACGTAGACATAGGCTACGATGCTAATAGGACAGTCATGACGTTTGCAGGAGCACCAGAGGCAGTATGTGAAGCAGCTTTTAATGCTTGCAAAACCGCTTCCTTACTCATAGATATGTCACAGCAAAAAGGTACTCATCCGAGGCTTGGAGCTATGGATGTGTGTCCCCTGGTAGGGTTGAATGGCATAACACCTAAAGAATTAGTAACGCATTCGCATAATTTGGCAAGTCGAATAGGAGAAGAACTTAATATTCCTGTTTACTTGTACGAACACTCCTCAACTAAACCCCACAGAAAAAGACTTGAACAAATTAGAAAAGGTGGATACGAAAAATTTCCTGAGAAAATCTTAGAAGATGGCTGGTCACCAGATTTTGGTCCAGCTACATTTAACAAACAGACTGGCGCA
>CALFUQ010000405.1 GCA_937929885.1 uncultured Saprospiraceae bacterium | reverse complement strand
TCTTCTATTTCAAAAATAGGCACATTAAATGTTCCAGTGTTCTTGAGGTAATATAATCTTGACTGCAACCTATTGTTTTCTCTAAAACCAGAAGTCCCCACTACAATGTCTAACAACCCATCTTGATTCACATCTGTAAAGACTGGTTTACTATCTGTGCCTAGATGAAGCATATCTTCTATGAAGAAAGTTTTACGATCTAAATCAAAATCAGGCTCGCTATCAGTACCTTCGTTTTTATAAAACCATATGTGTTTATTATTCTGCACGGCATTATCTTCATTTGGTGCAACCACTAAATCTTTGATGCCATCATTATCTACATCTAAATTATAGACAGCATTAAACACTTCTATATTCACTGATTCATCGTAAGCAGGGAATCTAGTTTCTGATTCTGTAAACCATGCTTCTTCATCGGTCCCTCCATTCGTTAATCTTACGATACCATTGTAGGTTAAGTCACCTAGGAAAATATCAACTAATCCATCTCCGTTTTCATCAAAAGCAGTTATAGTAGAACCAGCATGTCTCACTTCTACAACTTCTTGTCTCAGGCTACCTCCACATCTATCACCATCAGCACTCAAAGTAACATCTTCAGAAAATCCACTTTCGATAAACTTACCATAGCAAACTTCCTCAAGTCTAAAAGTCAAACTGTCCAAACTTAAATTATCCTCGACAGCCAGATTCTTATAGTAACTAACTTGCCCGCCTGATGGATCGAAAGCTATAATATCTAAATCGCCATCATTATCTAAATCTGCTATCTCTGGTAAATCAATGCTAGAAACATAAACCTGCGTAACAGACCCCGCTATCCTAAAATATATTATATCAAAATCACCTAGCGAAGAATTAAGTTTTTCAAAACTTAGTCTACCGTTCTCACGAGTGCCTTTGTGTACTTCTATACCAGGCACCCCAATCCCAACTGGATAACTAAAAAGATCAGGTACGCCATCATTATTGTAATCTCGAACTTTAACCCACTTTTCGAGTTTTGGGAAATCATCAATATACTCAGGCGCAAATTTGTAATTTCTTTCTCCACTGACTGTGGCAATATTTAAATACGGTAATATCACATCTCCAAGACGATCAAATACTAGCATGTCCAATTTTCCATCTCCGTCTAAATCGATAGAATTAAACTGCGGAGCAATTAGCCCTCCTACCCATGGATTAATAAAGTTCTCTGAAGCAACAAATAATGGGATTGATAATCGGTCATAGGATTGACTATAAATATCAACATTGCTGATTATAAGCATCATAAGAGTAAAGAAATATGATGCCTTTATATGTAATGCGCTTGGAATTGCTAACTTCATATTTACTATCTACCGAATATGCAGAAATCGTTTTTACTAGTTTTCATTCTATCTGGACTGTTATATATTAACAATCTGTCTGCACAAGATAGTACCTCTACTATACAATTAATAGATAGTTTACCTAGTACTGTCGTTCAGGAAGTACAAAATATAGAAATAGCTAATCTTAGTATCGTTCATGCTGGCGATGATGTGGTTTTTAATTCTGTTGGAGCTAATGGCAAAGTAGAAATAAATGTAAATGGAGAAGCTCAGGAATTTTTATTTGAAGATGGATATGCCAATACTGGTTGGGACGTGGATGAAGGAGGAGGCTTAAAATATGTTAGCTATCAATTAGATAAAGAAAAACAACATGCCCTTTATCATGTATCTAAGACTGATGGGGTTCATAGGATTAAATCGATTCCATTATGGCTGTCAATAATCCCTCCACTTCTAGCAATTTTCTTAGCCTTAATTTTTAAGGAAGTTAACGTCTCTTTGTTTATGGGGATATGGTCAGGGGCTTTCATTGCGGGTGGACTTAGACTAGATGGTATCTACTACATTTTAAAATCGTTTTTTAATGTTGTCGAAAAATATATCATCTCTGCTTTAAGTGATGGTGGACATTTATCTGTTATAATATTCTCGTTATTGATTGGTGGTATGGTTGCTATCATCTCTAAGAATGGAGGGATGGCAGGAGTAGTTAAATCGCTTTCTCGCTATGCGAGATCACCAGTCAGTTCTCAATTCATAACATGGGTTCTAGGTATAGCAATTTTCTTTGATGACTATGCTAATACTTTGATAGTTGGGAATACCATGAGGCCCGTAACTGATAAGTTTAAGATCTCTCGAGAAAAATTAGCCTACATAGTTGATAGTACTGCAGCACCTGTTGCAGCTGTTGCATTTATTACGACTTGGATTGGTGCAGAGTTGGGGTACATAGATGATGGTCTAGCACTACTAGAATTAGATACAGGGATGACACCATATGCGGTTTTCTTGGCTTCTCTTAAATATTCTTTTTATCCTATTCTTACTTTGATATTTATTCTATTTGTAATTTTTACGAAAAGGGATTTTGGCGGTATGTACAACGCTGAGATGAGAGCTAGAACCACAGGTAGAGTTTCTCCAGCAATGACAGAATCAGAAGATGAGCCAGACATGGAGGATCTATCACCTGTTAAAAATGCGCCCCTGAAATGGTACAATGCCGTATTACCTGTAATGACCGTAATCTTCATGACGATTTTTGGGTTAGTAGATACTGGGATGCAATCTGTTTTCGGATCATTAGCTGATGCAGGTATTGCTGTAAATAATAGCTATGGAGAGATATGGTCAAATATGCATCTTTTAGAAAATACCAACTCAGGATTCTTTTCTAAGTTGGGCACCTTGATTGGTAGTTCAGATTCTTATGTTGCTTTGCTATGGGCTTCGACATCTGGACTAGTAGTTGCAATCGCACTTACTATTGGCTCTAGGATTATGAATTTATTTGATACCATGCATTGGATGGTAACTGGGATAAAAACGATGCTACCAGCTATCATAATATTGACACTCGCATGGGCTCTTGCTATCACCACTAAAGAATTGCACACGGCAGACTTTCTGAGCTCTGCTCTACAGGATACCATTAATCCATATGTCTTCCCAATGATCATATTTGTACTTGCAGCGTTCACTGCATTTTCAACAGGATCTAGCTGGAGTACTATGGCTATTCTTTATCCGATTGCTATCCCTACATCATATGCGATAAGTCAAGCAAATGGGTTGGATCCAGCGATTACTATGGAGCTTATGCTTAATGTAATTGCAACGGTACTTGGAGCTTCAGTATTAGGAGATCACTGTTCTCCTATATCTGACACGACCATATTATCCTCATTGGCAACAGATTGTAACCATCTAGATCACGTAAGAACGCAGATGCCATATGCACTTTTAGTAGGATCGGTAAGCTTAATTTGTGTTGGGCTATCAACCTTTTTGGGTGGTGGAATCCTCATTTCTCTTGTTTTAGCCCTTATTTCAGTTGGTTTCTTCTACTTTTTCCTCAAAACTATGGGTAAACCCGTACCTGAGTAGCAGGCTTTAATATTACTTTAACGGCAACAAGAAATTATATGAAATAAAACCCCGTTTTAATAGGGTCTTAACATATAGATGCGTCTTCATTATATAGAAGTTGTTATTTAGTGTTTAATTTGAAAAACTATGACTGCATTACAGCGAGAACAAAAAGACAGGAAGAAAAGTAGGAACATATCCATAGGGTTCCATATCATCCTATTGTTGGCATTTTTCTTTTTAGGATTTAGATCTGATGTTGATAAGAATATAGATACACAGTATGCTGTGAGTATAGCATTTGATAACAAAGTGAGTTCTAATAGTACAAAGTCACAAGCAGCAGAAGGCGCGCAAAAGCAAAAGTCAGAGTCAAGAGCAAAAGAAGAAAGAAAACCTACTAAGAAAGTAGAAAAGCTAGAAACAAAAATCACGAAGCCTAAGGTGACTACACCCACTAAGCCTCAGCCAAAGATAACACCCCCTACTCCAAAGCCACAACCTACTGAACCAGTAGTGACTCAAGACTTAGAAGTAGAGAGCCCTGTAGTAGCAGTAGAAGAAGACATACAAGTAGAAGAGCCAGAAGCAGAAGAATACACAGAGCCAGAACCGATAGAAATACCGACTACTGAACCTGTAGATATAGCGGATGATGCACCGAGTCTAGAAGACGTTTTAGCAGAAATAGAAACTGAAGCAGAAGCTACTGAATCTGAAGAGTCAGGAGGACCTGTAGGAGATGTCGAAGAGTCAACAGTAGAAGAAGCAGGTGGAGGATCTAAAACAGATGGTGACAAACCAGGTACTGGATCAGGATATGAAGGAGAGGGAGCAGGAAATCACGAAGGTGGAGATGACGAGAGTAGCGGTATCGGAACTGGTGGTGATGGCCTAGGAGAGTATGATGACTCAGGTGATGGGATATTTGGAAGAAGAGTTGTACACAGAGATAGATCAATGATTACTAATGCTTCTGGTAAATCAGGTACTATAGTTATGAAAGTATGTATCACTAGAAATGGAAATGTTGCTTTCGTGGAATTAAACGAATTAGAAACTACCATCACAGATCGTAAAGTAATTAAAAACGCTCTCAAAGCGATGTGGAAATACAAGTACGAAAAAGATCAAAGAGCTCCTAAAGAAGAATGTGGTAAGTTTAAAGTGAGTGTACAGAACTGGCAAGGGATAAGATAACGAGAAATAATTTGAGATATATTTTATTAAGCTTCGATCATTGATCGAAGCTTTTTTTTATGCAATAGATTAGTCTAAATGTTGCCTCTCACTAATAGAAGAGGAAAGTATTATAGTGCAAGATCTTTTAATAAGGGGGTAAGGGGGGGAATGTAAATGATGTTTCTAAAATGTCGTTATGTTTTCAGAAACCCATGATTTTAATTATTATCTAAGCAAAATCAGCTCATAATCACTTTTAAGCTTCGCATTCTTTTTGTCCAGACTATTGGTTTTATGATTTAGGGATATGATTATCCGTTGTACTTTGTCAAGGTTAGAGTGCATCATATTAATCGAGTTAACAATTTTCTGTTGCATAATCCAATCGGTAATCAAGTTATCAAAAAACACATCAATGAAACTAGAGAAGA
>CALFUQ010000404.1 GCA_937929885.1 uncultured Saprospiraceae bacterium | reverse complement strand
GTCCTTTACAAGTTTTACAAGTCCCGTAAGGAGAATTAAATGAGAAGGAATTAGGTGAAGGCTCTTCATAAGAGATTCCACTATCTGCACACATCAACTTTTTGCTGAATGGATAGATCTCATCAGTATCTGCATTCTGCACCATGATAAAATCATTGCTCAGCTTCATAGCAATCTCCATTGAAGCTGCCAGTCTTTCTCGCTTACCTTTTTCGATTTTAAGTCGGTCTACTACGATTTCTATATCGTGTACTTTATATCTGTCTAGTTGTAATCCAGGAACCAGATCCACAATCTTTCCATCGACTCTAACTTTGGTATAACCCTTCTTTCTTGTTTGGTCTAAAAGTTCTCTATAGTGTCCTTTGCGAGCTCGGATCATCGGAGATAGGATGATGATCTTTTTACCATTAAAGTCTTTGAGGATTTGCTTGATGATTTTCTCTTCAGAGTATTTCACCATTCGCTTACCTGTTACATGGGAGTATGCTTCTCCTATCCTTGCATATAGTAGTCTCAGGAAGTCATAAATCTCTGTAGTAGTACCTACAGTAGATCGAGGGTTCCAACCAGTAGTTTTTTGTTCGATTGAGATCACTGGACTTAGACCTTCTATTTTTTCGACCTCAGGTCTATCCATCTTCCCTAAGAATTGCCTAGCGTATGCAGAAAAGGTCTCCATATATCGGCGTTGTCCTTCCGCATAGATTGTATCGAATGCAAGTGATGACTTCCCACTGCCACTTATCCCTGTCACAACAACTAGCTGGTTACGGGGTATTTTGACAGAGATATTCTGTAGATTATTTTCTTGTGCTCCTATGACTTCTATGTAGTCCTGAGTTATCGGTTTTTTAGGCATTTAGTCCCTTTGCATATATAACTAAACTTGCGAAGATAGGTTTATGGAATCAGAATTTTAGGATGTTTTTAGAATTAACAAAAAAGGCGCATCAAAATCAATTGACACGCCTTTGTAATTGTTTATTTCTATATCTACCCCTTCATTATTTCTTCCTGCTGATTGATACTCTCATCATGCACCGCTTTGATATACTTAGATATAAACTCTTTGCTTAATCCCTTTTCTACTCCTTTAGCCTGTACTTTCTCTATTATTTCATTCCATCTCTTTTGTTGTAGGATGGTCATGTTATTAGCTTTTTTATACTCACCGATTTTTCTAGCGATTCCCATTCGAGATGCGAATAGATTTAGGATGTCATCATCGATCGTATTTATCTCTTGTCTTAAGTAATCAAGTGAGCCTTGTGCGCCTTCATCATTTTCTTTTGTTTGTCTTGCCTTGAGCGAAGTGATCATATCACCTAATACCTCTGGAGTAATTTGTTGCTTAGCATCACTCCATGCATTATCAGGATCGATATGAGATTCAACCATTAGTCCATCAAATCCTAAATCAATTGCCTTTTGAGATACATCCTTAAGTATATCTCTTCTGCCGCAGATATGGCTTGGGTCTCCGATTAATGGGGTGTCGGGATTTTGCCTCATGAATTCGATAGCAATTTGCCACTCAGGTCTATTCCTGTAAAACTTCTCACCGATATGAGAGAACCCTCTGTGAATTGCGCCAAGTTTTTCCACACCTACCGCTCTAAACCTTTCCATGCCTCCCATCCATAATGCTAGATCAGGATTTATAGGATTCTTAACTAGGATAGGAATGTCCACTCCTCTTACCGCATCAGCAATCTCTTGTACCGCAAATGGATTAACTGTAGTCCTAGCACCTATCCAAAGGATATCAACACCAAATGCTAAACAAGCATCTACGTGTGCAGCTTTAGCAACTTCTACAGTGATAGGTAGACCAGTTTCTTCTTTGACTCTTTTCATCCATGGCAACCCTTTAATCCCGATACCTTCGAAAGTGCCAGGCCTGGTTCTTGGTTTCCAGATTCCTCCTCTTAAGATATCTACCTTACCAGTAGCTTTAAGTCTTTTACAAGTTTCTAATACTTGTTCCTCTGTTTCTACAGAGCATGGTCCTGAGATCACGACAGGTACATCAGTCTTTCGGAACCAGTTAGTTTTTGATTTTTGAGTTAATGTTTCAGTTGACATATTTAGCTTAATTTAACAACGTTCAATTTTATTCCTTTTAATACTCTTTTGATATCATTAGCATCATCCATCAGGGCTTTCATTTTTTCAGAATCCTGATTTTCGATGGCTGATTTAAATTCTTGGAGTTTTGATATATAGTTATCTAACGCTTTCGCCAGATGATTTGAGTTTTTATTAAAAATAGATGCCCAAGTGTTAGGAGAACTTTTAGCAAGACGGACGGTAGATTCAAATCCTGTACTTGCTAAATTAAATATCTGCTTCTCGTCTTTCTCTATATCTAGTACTGTCAAACCGAGTGTGAATGCACTTACGTGAGAAAGGTGAGAAACATATGCAACGTGCATATCATGGTTATCTGGATTCATAAATATATTCGTCATCCCTATTTCTGAGAAGACCTGTAAGGCAGTATCCAGAGCATCTTCATCAATGCGCTCTTCTTCACAGATGATATTTTTCTTACCGCTAAACAGGTTTGGAATCGCGGCAGTAGGTCCAGAGAACTCAGTACCTGCAAGAGGATGCGCAGCTACAAATCTACCTCGCTTATTGTGTGTCTTTACACTTTCACATATTTCTTGTTTGGTAGACCCTACATCTATTGCTATTGCTTTCGGATTCATTTGATCCAGTACGTTCACTAAAACTTTTTCTATTGCATCAACTGGTACAGCAATGATCACAACTTCAGCCTCCTCTAGTGCATTATTTAGGTCATGCACCTCATCTACCAAACCTAGTTCCAATGCTTTCTCAATATGAGAAGGACTCTTATCCACACCAATTATATGATGCCCCTTTACTTTAAGATCAATTGCCATTGACCCACCTATCAAACCTAAGCCTACTACACAGATTTTCATGCTATTGATTTTTCAAGGATTATATATTTTTCGATTTTGCTCAATGCTTTTTGGAATGTTGCTACATCCGTACAAAGAGATATTCTTATATACTGTGCACCATTAGTGCCAAAAATGAATCCTGGCGTAATAAACACCCTAGTTTTTTGTAAGATCTTTTCCACCCAAGTTTCTGTATCTGATACATCGCTTGGTACTTTACCCCAAACGAATAGCCCCGCTCTGTCTTTATCATATTGACATTGGAGGATATCCATGATCTGCCAAACTACTTCTCTTCTCTTTTGGTATTCTGCATTCAAACTGTCAAACCAAGCTTGATCCTGACTTAACGCTTCCGTAGCAGCGATCTGTAACGGCTTATACATGCCCGAGTCCATGTTACTTTTAAACTTAAGCACAGACTGGATTATATCTTGGTTTGCTACCATCACACCGACTCTCCATCCAGACATGTTATAACATTTACTTAAAGAGTTTAATTCAAGTGCAACATCTTTAGCACCTGGAAATTCCATAATACTCATTGGCTTGTCATTCAGAATAAATCCATAAGGATTGTCATGACAAATTAAGATGCTATGCTTCTTTCCGAATGCAATAAGCTTTTTGAAAAGTTCTTTTGATCCCTTTGCTCCTGTTGGCATGTTAGGGTAGTTGACCCACATAATCTTTACTTTGCTCAGGTCTTCTTTTTCTATCGCTTCAAAATCTGGTTGCCAATCATTATCTTCCTTAAGGTCAAAAGGTAATGGTTCAGCTCCAGCTAAAAGTGTAGTCATCCTATATGCTGGGTAACCTGGATTAGGAACAAGAACTTTGTCACCAGGATTAAGAAATGACATGGCGATGTGCATAATGCCTTCTTTAGATCCGATGAGCGGAAGCACTTCTTTGGTGGGATCTACCTCGACTGTAAAATGTCTTAGGTACCAATTTGCAAATGCTTCTTTAAGCTGAGGAATACCTGTATAAGATTGATACTTGTTTACATCAGACCCTTTACTTGCATCATTGAGCCTGTCGATGACAGCAGAAGGAGGCAGTTGATCTGGACTTCCTATTCCAAGATTAATTATAGGCGTACCTTCCTTATTCATCTTAGCGATCTGAGCAAGCTTGGTAGCGAAGTAATATGTCTTTACTTTTCCTATTCTATCCGACGGGCTGATTATCATATACTTTCGCTTTTTTGTAAGAGCCTAATTCTTTTAATTCCATTGTTACATCCTGAAGTTTATCCATGATGTTTCTATACTGTAAGTAGTGAGTAAACTCAAGGTCTAAATGAAAGAAGTATTCGCTCACTTTGCCCAATACAGGATATGATTGTAGTTTACTGATATTGGTGTTTTGATCTTCGATTATCTTCAAGACTTTAAGTAGACATCCTGGTTTGTCTAATACCCGCAAATAAATGGAAGCTTTATTTACTTCATCATGATTAATAACACACTCATTTTTTTGAATGATAAAAAATCGTGTGTAATTGATCTTCGAAGTTTCTATACCTTCATTTAAAATCTCTAAACCATACAATTTTGCAGCCGTTTTACTTGCAATCGCGCCATAACCTTCTAATCCATTTTCACTGACCAGTTTGGCACTTAGGGCAGTATCATTTGATTCTACAAGTTTAATATGCGGATGTTGTTTAAAAAAGTGCAAACACTGATTTATGGCCATTGGGTGAGAACTAGCTTCCTTAAGTGATTGAATATTTTCACCTGGTAATGCCATTAGATTATGTACTATCCTTAGGAATACTTCACCTACAATTGTAAAGTCATTCTCTCTAAGAATCCTATAGTTTTGAATTATACTACCCGCAATTGAATTCTCTATTGCCATGATTCCTATAGGTGCCACTTCATCGCTGATTGCTTCCCCAAGCTTGTTGAATGTATCACATTCTAATACAGATAGATCGGTACTATTAAAATACTTAGCAGCTGCTTCTTGGTGAAAGCATCCCCGATATCCTTGTATTGCAATTGTTTTATCCACTTATTAGATCAATTCCTAAAACAAAAAAAGGAGTCCTACACTGCAGGACTCCTTATATTTTTGATTTTAGCTACTATATAGTCCTAGTCCTTCTTTTTGGTAAAAAAGTAAAAGAAACTAAAATATGTGCTAAAAGTCTTGTTTATCATTATCACCGTAAAACTAAGGCCAATAATTCAAAATATCAAATCATCTCTTTATTGTCGACGAATTAATCTCATTTTTGTGAAGCCAAACGTTCTACTTCCTTGAATACTCTTAGGAAATTGTCACCCCATATTTTTTTGATGTCATTTGCAGAGTAGCCTCTTTGGACCAAACCGACCTTAACGTTTAGAGTATCTGTAGCATCTACAAATCCATCTGTCCCTCTTCCATGATTGATTTCAATTTTATCTTGCCAGCGAAGCAGCTTTAAGTTGGATTTTATTCTGGATCTCAGTCTGGATTCGACTATTATTGATCTTAGATTCTAACCAAGAGATTATATCAAAATATAAAAATGGTCTTCTCTCAAAAGGATCACCTTGTAGTTTAAGTAGTCTATCTCTTAGTTTTTTAAATTCTCCATTGATCTCTGATGGAAGAATGTTTGGCGTCTTTCTCAAGAATTTGAATACCTCTTTAAGCACCTCTTGTTGTTGGTGTGTCTTAAGCAAAAACCTGTAGACGGACTTCACTTGATAACTTACTAAGAACTCATTACCTAAGTCAAAATGACTCACAAGACTCAGTATTCGGGAATAGCATTGGATGTCTTCTCTGATCTCTGTATAGTTGTGAGAGATAATCTTGTTAAGAAGGTTAAGTGCCTTGTCCAATTTATTAGCTCCAAAATAAATGCATGCGATTTTATATCTGATCACCATGATCTTGTGCAGATCCCATTCATATTTATTTTGCTCGATTAGCTTTTCTATCTGCGGCATATTTAATGCTCCTTCATCATATAAGCCTGTAAGGAAAATCAAATGTATTGCATGTATAGATTGATAAAGTGTCAGTTGACCTTCTTCGTTTTTGGTCATTGACCTATTTAAATCTGAGCTAAAATTATTAAGTAGCTCAAAATTTTGAGTGAACTTATCATACCTGCCAGACATAAACAACGCAGATAAAACATTGTGGAGACCTTTTATGTACAAGGCGGTGTCAGTACTAATCTTTTCTGGATACTTTCTAAAAAGATCTACCCACTTCTGAGCATACCTATAGTTACTCGGGAAATCTTGAATCATAAAGTTGTACCAGACATAGGATTGGTATAAATATAGTTTTTGGTAAAAATCTAGATTGTAAACTTCGACAGATGGCATATTATCTTTGAAGTAGCTAGTTACTTTATCATAATTCTCTCCTCGCTTCACATGGCCATATTGCAAGTACAAAGCGTACATTGATATCGAAAGATTAGATAGGTCATTGGTCAGATCAAGCTTGTTGATTAACTCATCAGTTTCATCAGTGATCTGTTTTGCTTTGGGGTACATACTGCCAGTTACATATTGTGACTCTATGTATTTTTCAAATTCTAGTGCTACCAATGCTGCTGAGTGAAGTCCATTTTGTTTTGCTTGTTTTTTTGTTTTGTCTAATAGGGCAAGACTAGCTTTGTATAGACCCTTAGAGTACAAGATTTTGGAGTAATCTAAGTTTTCTCTAACTGCTATATCTATTTGATTATTCCGCTCGATATGCCTTAGGCTGGAGAGTAGCTGTTTGTAGAGATTGGCCTTTACATTTGATAATTGGACAGGTTTGAGATCAGGTATTTTAGCAAGTATGGTAGCATCATCATGCTTCTTATTCTTATCGATTACATCAAATAACTGCACAAACAGCTTATCATTCTTAGCATTATTCCTATTTACAAATAGCCTGAAATTCCGCTTTTCCGCAGATGTTAAGTTGCTGACTAATTGTATTAAGTACTCGGTAGATTGCTTAGGCATTGTAGAATAAAATATTATAAAAAACTGATAATCAATTGTTTAGGTAACATTAAACCACTCCAGGCTTTGTATTACTAAAAATAAAGGGTTTTCAGATAATATGCTTGTCAAATATCTTTAATGTAAAGCACGTAAAAGTCTAAAAACTAATACCATGAGTAAGGAGATACAGATATTTGATACTACACTAAGAGATGGAGAGCAAGTACCAGGGTGTAAATTAAACCACACCCAAAAAATGACTGTCGCCAGAGAGTTAGAAAATCTAGGTGTGGATGTATTAGAAGCTGGATTTCCGATTTCGAGTCCAGGAGACTTTAAGGCAGTTGAAATGATTTCTAAGGAAATCAGAAAACCGATCATTTGTGGACTATCTAGAGCAGTGAAGCAAGACATCAAGGTTGCTGCAGAAGCATTAGAAAAGGCAGCTCGCCCAAGAATCCATACAGGGATAGGAACTTCCCCTGAGCATATCAAATACAAATTCGCTACAACACCAGATAAGATAATCGAGAGAGCAAGAGAAGCAGTTAAGTATGCAAAGTCATTTGTAGAGGATGTAGAATTTTACGCAGAGGATGCAGGTAGGACTGATAATGAATATCTAGCTAAGGTGATTCAAGAAGTTGTGAATGCAGGAGCGACAGTTTTAAATATTCCTGATACAACAGGATATTGTTTGCCAGGTGAGTTTGGTCAGAAGATTAAGTATTTAGCAGAAAATGTCAAAGGGATTGACAAGTGCATAATATCAGCACACTGCCACAATGATCTGGGTTTAGCTACAGCTAACTCGATTGCAGGTGTAATGAATGGAGTTACACAAGTAGAGTGTACTATGAACGGAATAGGGGAGAGAGCAGGGAATACTTCCTTAGAAGAAGTAGTAATGGTAATTAGACAAAAATTCAAAAACCAATATCATACTAACATAAATACGGAGATGCTTAACCCGATTAGCAGATTGGTATCTGATAGTATGAGTATGCCTGTACAAGCTAACAAAGCGATTGTAGGGGTGAATGCATTTGCTCACTCATCAGGCATCCACCAAGACGGTGTGATCAAGAGAAGAGAAAACTATGAGATCATCGATCCGAGAGAAGTAGGGCTTGATCAGTCAATCATAGTATTGACAGCAAGAAGTGGTAGAGCGGCTCTAGCTTACAAAGCAAAACAAATAGGTTTCGATCTTACAAAAGACGAACTGGACATTGTTTACAAACAATTCTTAACGCTGGCTGATTCTCAGAAAGAAGTTAATCCAGATGACCTAAAAGAATTGATCAATAAATCATTTTCTTCAGTAGCATAAGATTTAATAGAGTAATGGGAAAAACGTTATTTGACAAGGTTTGGGATTCGCATGTCGTGCAGAGTGTTCAGAATGGGCCAGATGTACTTTTTATCGATAGACATTTAGTACATGAGGTGACAAGTCCTGTAGCCTTTTTAGGATTAAAAAATAGAAATATTGAAGTCCTATATCCGAACAAGACTTTCGCTACAGCTGATCATAACACCCCTACGATGAATCAGCATCTACCTGTAGAAGACCCATTATCTGCTAATCAGTTAGAAGCACTAAGAGCTAACACTGAATCCCATGGTATTGCTTACTGGGGTTTAGGTCATGACAAAAATGGAATCGTACATGTAATCGGACCAGAAAATGGAATTACACTTCCAGGTGCTACGATAGTATGTGGTGATTCTCATACCTCTACACACGGAGCTTTTGGTGCGATAGCATTTGGTATCGGGACGTCTGAGGTAGAGATGGTTTTGGCAAGTCAGTGCATCATGCAGCCAAAGGCGAAGAGCATGAGAATCAATATCAATGGAAAATTAAATATCGGTGTGACACCTAAGGATGTTGCACTATATATAATATCACAATTGACTACTTCAGGTGCTACAGGATACTTCGTAGAGTATGCTGGCAGTGTGTTTGAAGAGATGTCAATGGAAGGTCGGATGACTGTTTGCAATCTAAGTATTGAGATGGGAGCTAGAGGTGGAATGATTGCACCAGACGAAAAAACCTTTGAATATATAAAAGGTAGAGAGTTTACTCCTAAAGGAGATGGATGGGATAAAGCGATGGATTATTGGAAGACACTCCAAACTGATGAAGGGGCAACTTTCGATAAGGAGTTAACTTTTGATGCAGCGGATATAGAGCCGATGATTACTTATGGTACTAATCCAGGAATGGGCTTCGGCATATCTAATAGTATCCCTAAAGCTGGAGACGGGACAAGCGCAAAGTCGTTTAAAAAATCACTCGAGTATATGAGTTTTAACGAGGGAGATGCGATGATCGGGAAGCCAATTGATTTTGTATTCCTAGGTAGTTGTACCAATGGCCGAATAGAAGATTTTAGAGCATTTGCATCAATAGTAAAAGGAAGGAAGAAAGCGGACAATGTAACAGCTTGGTTAGTGCCAGGTTCCCATAGAGTTGAGGAGGCAATTCATAGTGAAGGTATTATAGATATTCTAACAGAAGCAGGTTTTGAACTTCGTGAACCGGGTTGCTCTGCATGCTTGGCGATGAATGATGATAAGATACCTGCTGGAAAGTTATCAGTAAGTACAAGTAATAGAAATTTTGAAGGAAGACAAGGACCTGGATCACGTACACTTTTAGCTAGCCCACTAGTGGCAGCTGCCGCTGCAGTGACTGGAAAGGTTACTGATCCTAGAGAATTGATGGAACCAGTATTAGCTTAAATAATTTATAAAATGGCTTACGATAAATTCAGCATACTACAATCAACTGCAGTACCACTTCCGATAGAAAATGTGGATACTGATCAGATTATTCCAGCCCGTTTTTTAAAAGCAACAGAGCGTAAAGGGTTTGGTGATAATTTATTTAGAGATTGGAGATACAATAGTGATGATTCACCAAAGGAAGATTTTGTTTTGAACAATCCTACCTATAAAGGCAAGATTTTAGTTGGCGGGAAAAACTTTGGTTCAGGGTCTTCTCGAGAGCATGCTGCATGGGCAGTTTATGATTATGGATTCAGATGTGTTGTCTCAAGTTTCTTTGCAGATATTTTTAGAAACAATTGTTTGAACATCGGTGTATTACCAGTTCAGCTAAGCCCAGAATTTTTGGATAAAATATTCAAAGCGATTGAGGCAGATCCGAATGCAGAGTTCAAAGTAGACTTAACAGAACAAGTATTTACGATTGTAAATAGTGGAGAAACGGAGACGTTTGGAATCAATGAATACAAAAAAGGTAATATGCTGAATGGCTATGATGACATAGACTACCTTTTGAATCTTAAGGATGATATAAAGGCATTTGCAGGAGCAAGACCTTTCTAACTATAAATAAGAAATATTAGCTGTCCTCGTTAGCACAATAATTGCAGCCTAAATCTTAGTCAAAGTATAAAAATGAAGATCACAATAATGGATACAACGTTGAGGGATGGAGAACAGACCTCTGGTGTATCTTTTACTGAAAGTGAGAAGTTACATATGGCTAAGCTTTTGTTAGAAGAGCTTAAGGTCGACCGATTAGAGATTGCTTCTGCACATGTCTCAGAAGGAGAGTTTAGAGCTGTGAAGCAGATCATAGAATGGGCATCAAAGAATGGATATAAAGAAGCGATAGAAATTTTAGGATTTGTAGATGGCACTAGATCACTAGACTGGATCAAGAATGCTGGGGCAACTGTCAACAATCTACTAACTAAAGGTTCTTTAAATCACTGCACCCATCAATTAAGAAAAACTCCAGAAGCACACATAGCTGATATTAAGCAAGTAATCAGCAAGGCAAATGAAATGGGTATCACTATCAATATCTATTTTGAAGATTGGTCTAATGGAATGAAGGAATCACCTGAGTATTTCTACAATATGGTAGAGGCACTTAGGGATGAAAATATAAATCGATACATGTTGCCTGATACGTTGGGAGTTTTAAATCCAGATCAGACTTTTGAATTTTGTACAGAGATCAAAAAGAGGTTTCCTGATTTGAATTTTGATTTCCATGCTCATAATGATTATGACTTAGCTGCAGCAAATGTAATGTCTGCTGTCAAAGCAGGTATAAGAGGAATCCACACAACGTTAAATGGCTTAGGTGAGAGAGCTGGCAATGTACCACTATCGAGTGTCATCGGAGTGTTGAGAGATCATATGGATTGTGAGTTGGGTATAGATGAGAAGAAGTTGTATAAAGTGAGTAAGATGATAGAATCTTTTTCTGGAATTCGGATTCCGGGAAATAAGCCAATCATTGGTGAATTTGTTTTTACGCAGACGAGCGGTATCCATGCAGATGGAGATAACAAGAAGAATCTTTATTACAACGATCTAAGACCTGAGCGTTTTGATAGACAGCGAGTTTATGCACTGGGTAAGCTAGCAGGTAAAGCCAGTATCAAGAAAAACTTAGAAGAACTGGGAATAGAATTAGATAATGATTCTATGAAGAAGTTGACGAAGCGTATCAATGAACTCGGAGATAAAAAAGAAATCGTCACTAAAGAAGATCTTCCATACATCATAGTAGATGTATTAAAGAGTCAAGAGATAGAGCAAAAGATTCACGTGATTAATTATTCTTTAGCAGTTGCATCGGGTCTAGAATCCTCAGCTTCAATTTGTATAGAACTAGATGGTAAACAGTATAAAAAATCTGCTTCAGGAGATGGACAGTATGATGCATTCATGAATGCACTCTGGAAAATTTATGACGACTTAGAAAAGGATTATCCTAAGCTTATAGATTATAATGTCACTATACCCCCAGGTGGGCAGACAGATGCATTATGCCACACTGTAATCACCTGGGATTTTAATGGTAAGCAATTTAAGACTGCAGGATTGGATTCTGATCAAGCAGTAGCTGCGATCAAGGCAACGATCAAGATGCTTAATATTTTAGAAAATAATAATCAGATAGAACTAGGCAGTACTAAGATAGCATAGTCAAATATTTATAGAAAAAGGAAAAGAGGCAGCGTAAATGAATTTTAAGATAGCAAAATTGCCAGGAGATGGCATCGGTCCAGAAGTTACAGAACAAGCAATTAAAACGCTTAATGCAATCGCGAACAAAGCAGGACATAGTTTTGACTTTAAGGAGAGTCTTGTAGGAGCGGTGGCTATAGATGAGACAGGCGATCCATTTCCAGAGGAGACTTTTAAGAATTGTCAAGATTCTGATGCAGTGCTTTTTGGAGCAATCGGACATCCTAAGTATGATAATGATCCTAAGGCAAAAGTACGACCTGAACAGGGCTTGTTGAGGATGCGAAAAAGTTTGGGTTTGTATGCAAATATAAGACCTGTTAATACTTTTCCTTCTCAGATTCATAAATCTCCGTTGAGAAAAGAATTGATAGAAGGAGCCAACTTTGTAGTTATACGAGAGTTGACGGGTGGAGTATACTTTGGAACTAGAGGAAGATCTGAAGATTTGAACATGGCTTTTGATACCATGACTTATACTAGACCTGAGATAAAGCGAATCATTGAACTAGCATTTGGTTACGCTCGGAAAAGAAATAATAAACTGACTCTAGTTGATAAGGCAAATGTATTAGCTTCTTCAAGATTGTGGAGAGAGACTATGCAAGATATGGTCGGAGACTATAGTGATGTTGCCGTAGATTATTTATTCGTAGATAATGCTGCTATGAAGATCATTCAAGAACCTACGCGCTTTGATGTCATGGTAACTGGGAATTTATTTGGAGATATATTATCTGATGAGTCTAGTGTGATAACTGGTTCATTAGGGTTGTTGCCTTCTGCTTCTGTTGGAGAAAGTACGGCAGTATTCGAACCAGTTCACGGTTCCTACCCTGAAGGCGCAGGAAAAGATATCGCAAATCCGATTGCTACGATTCTATCAGCAGCGATGTTGTTAGATCATTTGAATCTTGTAGAAGAAGGAGACATGATAAGAAGGGCAGTGGAGAAATCTATGGATGATAACTTTGTATCAGAGGACTTAGACAAAGAGGTTTCTAAGAAATGTTCTGAGGTAGGTGACTACATCGCAAATTGCATATTACAAGCCTAAGAGATAAAAAAATTAAATAAAACTTTGATAAGAGTAAAATATGATTCACCTTTCAGATAAGTTTAGAAGAATAAATTATGAATACATCTTTAGTCATTAATATTATTGTGGTAATCACCTGATGACTCTGGATGGTATTAAGAGATATATTAAAATTAAAGCCATTCATTTTTTGAGTGGCTTTTTTAGTTTATAGAAGATTATAAAAGTACATGGCATTAAATAAATATAGCAAGGCAGTAACGCAAGATCCTACGCAACCAGCAGCACAGGCAATGTTGCATGCAATTGGTCTGACAGAACAAGATTTGAAGCTGCCACAGATTGGTATCGTGAGTACTGGTTGGGAAGGGAATCCATGTAACATGCACCTGAATGATTTGGCTAAGTCAATCAAGGGAAGCATCAGCAAAGAAAAATTGATTCCTTTAATTTTTCATACAATAGGAGTAAGTGATGGTATCTCAATGGGAACATCAGGAATGAATTACTCTCTAGTTTCGAGGGATATAATAGCTGATTCCATAGAGACTGTTGTGTCTGCACAATGGTATGATGGAGTAGTTGCAGTTGTAGGGTGTGATAAGAATATGCCAGGAGCAATGATGGCTTTAGGAAGATTGAATCGACCAGCTATTTTAGTTTATGGAGGTACGATTAGTCCAGGTTGTGTAGCTGAGAAAAAATTAGATATCGTTTCAGCTTTCGAAGCATTGGGTCAGAAGATCTCTGGTGAGATTACTGCTAAGATGTTTAAAGAGATTGTAAGAAATGCTTGTCCAGGCCCTGGTGCTTGTGGAGGGATGTACACGGCTAATACGATGTCATCTGCAATAGAAGCATTAGGAATGAGTTTACCTTACAGTTCATCTAACCCAGCTACGAGTAGAAACAAACAAGTTGAGACTAAGGAATATGGCGCGGCAATGATGAACCTATTAAAGAAAGATATCAAGCCAAGAGATATCATGACCAAGAAGTCTTTTGAGAACGCTATTAGGTTGATTACTGTTCTTGGAGGATCTACAAATGGTGTTATGCATTTGATAGCGATGGCAAAAGCGGTTGGTGTGAAAATAGGATTGGATGATTTTACAAGATTAGGAAAAAAGACTCCTTTCTTGGCGGATCTAAAACCGAGCGGTCAGTATGTTATGGAAGATCTGCATAAAGTAGGTGGCGTCCCTGCGGTAATGAAATTCATGTTAGCAGAAGGCATGTTGCATGGTGATTGTATGACTGTAACTGGGAAGACCGTAGCTCAGAATCTAAAGAAAGTAAAACCACTTAAGAAAGGTCAGAAGGTGATTATGCCATTGAGCAAGCCTGTGAAGGCAACGGGCCACCTAAATATTCTGTACGGTAATCTAGCATCTAAAGGTTCGGTAGCAAAAATAACGGGTAAAGAAGGTTTGATCTTCAAAGGGAAAGCAAAAGTTTTCAACTCAGAGCAAGCTGCTAATACAGCCATTCAAAATGGAAAAATCAAAAAAGGAAATGTGATCGTGATAAGGTACATTGGGCCTAAAGGAGGGCCAGGAATGCCAGAGATGCTAAAGCCTACTTCACTAGTGATGGGAGCAGGATTAGGAAAGGATGTGGCATTGATAACCGATGGAAGATTCTCTGGAGGAACCCACGGATTTGTAGTAGGGCACATCACACCAGAAGCATATGATGGTGGATTACTAGCCTATGTGAAAAATGGAGATGAAATAACCATTGATGCAAAGAATAATAAACTCACTGTGAAGTTGAGTAAGAAAGAAATTGATTCTAGAAAGAAAACGATGAAGGCACCTAAGAAAAATATTTCTGGAGTATTGAAAAAGTATAGACATACTGTATCATCAGCATCTGAAGGTTGCGTTACTGATGAATTTTAAATTTGTAAAAAATGGGCGTAAAAAGTAAAGCGAAAAAACGGGTCAGTAGGAAAAAGGCCAAAAAGGTATCTGGATCAGAAGCGATTCTTATGTGTCTTTTGGAAGAAGGAGTGAACCTGATATATGGATACCCTGGTGGAGCAATCATGCCAGTGTACGATGCGCTACACGGATATCAAAATAAGATACAACACATTCTGACTCGTCATGAGCAAGGTGCAATACATGCCGCACAGGGTTTTGCTAGAGTATCTAGAAAAACTGGTGTTTGTATGGCCACCTCAGGGCCAGGTGCAACAAACCTTTTTACAGGCTTGGCAGATGCACTACTTGATTCTACACCATTAGTTTGCATTACTGGTCAGGTATTTAGTCATTTGTTAGGTTCAGATGCATTCCAAGAAGTAGATGTGATTGGGTGCTCTACGGCAATAACAAAGTGGAATGTTCAAATCACTAAAGCAGAAGAAATTCCAGCTGCATTTGCAAAGGCTTTTCACATAGCTAATACTGGAAGACCAGGGCCAGTCTTAATTGACATTACAAAAGATGCACAGCTACAAGAAATAGAATTTAGATATGACAAAGATCCAGTTATTAGGAGTTATATTCCTAAACGAACTATTTCTGCAGAATCGATCGAGCAAGCAGCTAAGCTCATTAATAAAGCAAAAAAACCACTCATCTTAGCTGGGCATGGTATCCATATTGCAGAAGCTCAAAATGAGTTTAAGAAATTCGTAGAGAAAACTGGGATCCCTGTTGGAACTACAATTCATGGACTTTCTACAATACCGAGTGACCATCCGCTAAATGTAGGAATGTTAGGAATGCATGGTAACCTAGGTCCTAATGTGAAAACAAATGAATGCGATCTTTTGATTGCTATAGGGATGAGATTTGATGATAGGGTTACTGGAGATTTGAGCAGGTACGCAAAGCAAGCCAAGAAAATACACATTGAGATAGATCCTTCTGAGATCAATAAGAATGTAAAAGTAGAAGTGCCATTATTAGGTGACGCTAAAGATGCGCTCAAGGCATTGATGCCGAAAGTGAAAAAGAAGAGTTACAAGAAATGGTTAGATGAGTTTCATGCATGTCATAGGATAGAGCATAGAAAAGTGATCTCAAGAGATCTTAAGAAAAACATGACAGGTGAGTTGACGATGGGAAGAGTTATCAAGGAGGTATCTGATCAGACTAAAGGGAAAGCTATTGTAGTTACCGATGTAGGTCAGCACCAAATGATCGCAGCGAGATATTATGAATACCTAGATAAAGACCTTTGGGTTTCTTCTGGTGGTGCAGGAACTATGGGCTATGGATTACCAGCAGCGATAGGAGCTAAAATGGCTAAGCCAAAGAAGCATGTCATAGCAGTAATTGGAGATGGAGGCTTTCAGATGACCTTGCAAGAGCTTGGGGTTTTGACCCAGTGGGATGTAAGAGTAAAAATTCTTTTGCTAGACAATGAGCACCTTGGGATGGTAAGGCAATGGCAGGAGTTGTTTTTCGATAGAAGATATTCTGCTGTAGAGTTAGAGAACCCAGACTTTGTAAAAATTGCAGATGGATTCGGAGTAAAAGGAAAAAGAATAGAAGATCCTAAAGATCTAGAAAGCAGCGTAAAAGAAATGCTCGACTATAAAGGAGCATACCTGCTACATGTGAAAGTTCAAAACGAAGAAAATATATTTCCTATGATAGCCTCAGGTAAGGCTGTAAACGAAATTGCATTAGAATGAAAAAGGACTATACATTAACGGTATTTACAGAAAACCAGACAGGACTTGTGATTAGAATTGCAAGTGTGATCACTAAGCGTCACATTAATATAGAGAGCTTGTCTGTTTCAAAGTCTTCGATGCAAGGCATCCATAGATTTACGATCGTAGTAAATGAAACAGATGATGTCGTAAGAAAACTTTGTGCACAGCTAGATAAACAAGTAGATGTCCTTAAAGCGTTCTACTATGACAATGATGAGATCGTTTATCAAGAGATCGCTTTGTATAAAGTTCCTATAGAAGCATTCTTCAATGGTGAGAAGTTAGAACGAATCGTCAGAGAACACAATGCAAGAATCTTAAGTATAGAAGAAGAATATATCGTAATAGAAAAGACAGGTTATGAAAATGAGACGGAGGCTTTGTTAAAAGCATTAAGAAGTATTGGTATCTATGAGTTCGTCAGATCAGGAAGAGTAGCGATTGTAAAACCTATGGAACGACTAAACAAGTATTTAAAATCACTAAACATAAAAATGAGCAACAGTAACTAATGCTGCTCCTTATTAAATTATTTATTAAAAATTAGACAAACAAAATGGCAAGATTAAATTTTGGAGGAGTAGAAGAGACAGTAGTGACTAGAGAAGAATATCCATTAGACAAAGCAAGAGATTATCTTAAGGATCAAAAAATAGCTGTAATAGGCTATGGTGTGCAAGGCCCAGGTCAAGCACAAAACTTGAGAGACAATGGATTCAATGTGATCGTCGGACAGAGAAGTCCTTCTAAATCATATGACAAAGCTGTTGCCGATGGCTGGGTACCAGGAGAGACATTATTTGCAATAGAAGATGCAGTTAAGCAAGGAGATATTATTATGTACCTACTTTCTGATGCTGCGCAAATTGCAGCATGGCCTTTAATCGAGCCACACCTGACGGAAGGAAAGGCATTATACTTTTCTCACGGTTTCGGTATCACGTTTAATGAGCGTACAAAAATTAACCCTCCAAAGAATATCGATGTATTTTTAGTAGCACCTAAAGGCTCAGGAACAAGTCTTAGAAGAATGTTCTTAGCAGGAAAAGGTTTGAACAGTAGCTATGCAATCCACCAGGATTTCACAGGTACAACTTTCGATAGAGCGATCTCCATCGGGATTGGAATCGGTGCGGGATATCTTTTTGAGACGGATTTCAAAAAAGAAGTATACTCAGATCTTACAGGCGAAAGAGGAACTTTGATGGGAGCGATCCAAGGATTATTTGCTGCTCAATACAATTTACTAAGAGAGAGAGGTCATTCACCATCAGAAGCATTTAACGAGACCGTAGAGGAGGCTACTCAATCGCTTTATCCACTTGTAGCTGAGAACGGCATGGACTGGATGTATGCTAACTGTTCTACCACTGCACAAAGGGGAGCATTAGATTGGTGGAAAAAATTTAGAGACGCAACGGCACCTGTATTTGCAGAGCTATATGATAGTGTAGCATCAGGTAATGAAGCTCAGCTTTCAATAGATAGCAATAGTAAAGACGATTACCGAGTAAAGTTAGAAGAGGAACTTAAGGAGTTAAGAGAGTCTGAAATGTGGAGAGCAGGAAAGACGGTGAGAAGCTTAAGACCAGAAAATAATTAATCTGATTCTTATTAGATAATATTTTAAAAGAGCAACTTTATAGTTGCTCTTTTTTTGTTTATGGATATTACTAAATCAGGTTTGATTCCCATCGAGGAAATAGTTGCTGCTGAGCAGACGCTTAGCAAGGTGATAACTCATACGCCAGTATTACTTAATCATAATCTTTCCCAAAAATATGACTGCCAGTTATATCTAAAGCGGGAGGATATGCAGGTAGTGAGATCATTCAAAATTAGAGGTGCATATAACAAGATGTCCAAGATGCCTGCTGAGCAATTAGCAAAAGGTATCATGTGTGCATCTGCAGGAAATCACGCCCAAGGAGTTGCAATGGCTTGTAGGCTGCTCGATGTAAAGGGAGTCATTTACATGCCGTCTACAACACCTGAGCAAAAGATAAATAAGGTTCGTCATCATGGTGGTGGCAAAGTGGAGATCTTATTGCATGGTGATACTTTTGATGATGCATTCGAAGCCGCTTGTATGGTTGCTGAGGAGAAAGGGCTTCCATTCATACATCCATTTGACGATAAGGATATAATTGCTGGTCAGGGGACTGTAGGAAAAGAGATTCTTGATGATATGGATGTAGAGATAGATTATTTGATTGTGTCAGTAGGGGGTGGTGGTTTGATATCTGGAGTGGGTAGTTACTTTAAGCAGATAAGTCCTAAGACTCAGATCATAGCTGTAGAATCCTCTGGTGCTCCAGCAATGTATAATTCATTAAAAGAAAAGAAAGTAGTTCAGTTAGAAGAAATAGATCCTTTTGCTGATGGTATCGCGGTGAAGTCAGTTGGTAAGACTACATTCAAGTTAAGCCAAAACATAATTGATGATATCTATCTGGTTCCCGAAGGAAAAATATGCTCTACCATTCTTGAGCTTTATACCGATGAAGCGATTGTCATGGAGCCAGCTGGAGCAATTGTAATTTCTGTTTTAGATGATATCAAAAATAAGATCAAAGGCAAGAATGTAGTAGCTATACTCAGTGGAGGAAACAACGATATTAGAAGAACTGAGGATATTAGAGAGCGCGCATTAATCTATGAGGGTAAGAAGCATTACTTCATAGTGCAGTTTCCTCAAAGAGCTGGCGCACTAAGAGAATTTTTAAATCTTCTTGGTCCTCAAGATGATATCACTCACTTTGAATATACTAAGAAGACTAGTCGAGAGCAAGGTCCAGCATTGGTTGGGATTGAGTTAGAGGAAAAGGAGGGATTTGATTCTTTTGTTGAGAAGTTGAAAGCTCATGGTTTTAGCTTCCAACATGTGAATGAAAACCCTGTGCTCTTTAATATGCTTGTATAAAAAATGGCTGAACCAGAATCTGATTCAGCCAAATTAGAAGTTTATAATTTTCTTATTTAAAGTGCAGGAATTATCACACTTCCAAGCGCATGTATCACGCCATTAGTAGCTTGTACATCTGTTATGATAACATCTGAAGCATTGCCTCCAGCATCTTCTAATTGTACTTTGTCTCCTAGAAGTACTTTAAAGTTTTGACCATTGACAGTTGCTACTTCCATTCCATTACTCAGGTCAGTTGATAGGACATTAGCACCGCTTACAACATGATAAGTCAAGACAGAAGCTAATTGATCTCCAGTTAGTGTTGCTACTACATCAGCGATAGCATCAAAACCTGAGTTGATTGGTGCAAACACTGTAAATGGGCCATCACCTTGCAACACACCAACTAACTCTCCTGGAGCACTAACCAAAGCACCCACAAGACTTGAGAAATTAGAGTTTGCTTGAGCATGCCCTACGATATCAAGTGGTGTAATGACATTATCTACAATATGGATTACTCCGTTATCAGCGCTTATATCTGCCGCAGTTACTGTGGCTACATTATTAACTTTTACACCTCCGTTAGCTTTCTCTACTAGCATTGATAATGCATTTCCTCCTGGTCCTGTTGCAGCAGCAGTTGATGCATATGTCTGACCATCTGCTAAGTCAGTGCTCTTTACTTCAGCTCCTAAGACATGGTAAAGTAGGATTTCTTTTAATGCGTCATCAGAGATTGTTGCTAGATCAACACCTAAAGCTGTAAAAGCTGCATTTGTTGGAGCAAATACTGTGAACGGTCCATCTCCTTGGAGCGTAGAAACTAAATCGACTCTTGTTAAAGCAGCCACTAGAGTGCTGAATTGAGCATCTCCAACAGCTATATCGACAATTGTATTTGTTTCTACTACTGGAGTTACTGGGTCGTCATCATCTCCACATGAGACTAATGCTATTGATAAAAATGCTAGGGTTAAAATTTTGAACAGTGAATACATTGAATTTGATTTTGATAGTTTGTTTAATGGTACTTAAACTAGTTTAAATCAAACATGTTCAACTAATTGATAAAAAAGTTAAACAAAATGTCCTGTAAGGTTAAACAAGACCCATATTTTAGTCCATAAGCAATAAATTATGATATTGTTTCTAAAGATTAGAGCTCAACAGAAGATCCAGAGCAGTATAATTAATCTCAAATCTATTAGCTAGATATTCATTGGTTAAACACCCTTTGTAGGTGTATACTCCATTTCTTATACCAAAATGATTGATCAACAGATGGTCAGTATTGTGAGAATTAGCTACCTGTAGAATAAGTGGTGTAAGAATATTACTTACGGCAATAGAGGCTGTCCGTGCTACTTTAGAAGGGATATTAGGCACACAATAGTGAATCACATCATGCTTTGTAAAAGTCGGCTTAGAGTGACTTGTTATTCTAGATGTTTCTATACACCCACCTTGATCAATACTCACATCTATGATAACAGATCCAGATTTCATTTTGCTTACCATCTCTTCTGTTACGATGATGGGTGTTCTCCCTACTTTAGAATGTATAGCGCCAATTAAAATATCAGCGCTTGTAAGTTGATAAGATAGGTAAACTGGATTGAGAGATGACGTATGTAATTGACTACCGATATTCGACTGTAGTCGCATAAGCTTAGAAATGTCATTATCAAAAACCCTCACTGATGCGCCAAGTCCTCTTGCTATACGAGTAGCAGACTCGCCAACTATTCCTGCACCGAGGATTACCACCTTAGCAGGAGGTACGCCAGTGACTCCACCTAGAAGTACTCCTCTACCGTTGTTAGTGTTAGCTAATAATTCTCCTGCAGTAAGCATAGCAGATCTGCCTGCTATCTCACCCATGATCCTTACAACTGGGAAGCTTCCATCTTCAGATTGCAGGTACTCAAGTGCTATCGCAATGATTCTCTTTTGCTTGAGCTTCAATAAAAACTCCGAACTAACTTTAGGAATGTGCAGAGGAGAGATAAGAATCTGATTTTCATGATAGAGATCTAATTCTTCTAATGTTGGCGGTGATGCTTTAACTATGATGTCACATTCATACACTTGCTTCTTATCCGAAGCTATTTCAGCACCTACCTCAGAAAAATTATGATCTGTAAAATTGCAGTCGTCGCCAGCTCCAGTTTCTACAAGAATCCTGTGACCATAACCTGTGAGTGTAGTTATCGAAGAGGGTACAAGCATAACCCTATGCTCATCTTTTAAATTCTCTTTGGGAATTCCGATTGATAAATTTTTACTCTTTCCACCTACCTCAAGCATTTCTACTTGGGTCTCATATTGTCCTTTGGAAAAGAAGGTGGAGAACGAATAATTTTTGGGTTGATCAGCCATATATTAATTCACATTCAGATTCATAAGTTACTAATTATAAGTTTCCGAGAGGCGTCTTCTTGGACTTCTATTTTGATATTGATAAATGATTCGGGCAAGATAGGCGCAATGAGCTCTGCCCACTCAATAAAACATAAGTTTTTAGCATCTAAATATTCTTCGATTCCGATATTTAAGGCCTCTTCAATCGAGTTGAGCCGATATAGATCCATGTGATAGAGTTTCCCTTCATCGTAGTGGTATTCGTTGATGATAGAGTAGGTAGGACTCGATACTTCATCTTTGGACTTGAGATGGGCAATTACTTGCTTTACGAAGGCTGTTTTGCCCGCTCCGAGTTGGCCTTCTAGGCAAATAATATGCTTATCTCGCATGTTTTCAAAGAGCCACTTTACTGGCTTTATTAACTCATCCTCAGTTGATATATAGAAGTCTTTCATATGATCTCAAATCCTGAATATTAAATTTCGTGTCTGCATATTTCGCAGTTGTTTATTCTGCATTTGGGCTTATTTTGATCTAATTCATTTTATAAAATTAGTAATATGAAACCAACTCATTATTAAGGATTTACAGTAATCAAATATAGCTATTGAGGGTATAAAATCGTACCTTCGCAGCACCAAAAATCATTCACCAAATCAATCACAAATGGCAGATAAAAAAAGCAATTATAGTGCTAGTAATATTACCGCACTCGAGGGATTAGAAGCGGTAAGGTTAAGACCTGGAATGTATATCGGGAGTACCGATACTAAAGGTCTTCATCACTTGGTTTGGGAGGTAGTCGATAACTCTATTGATGAGCATCTCGCTGGACACTGTACTCACATAGACATGTTTATTCATGCTGATAATTCTTTAACCGTAAAAGATAACGGAAGGGGAATACCTACGGGAATGCACGAGAAGCTTAAGAAGTCGGCGCTTGAGGTGGTTATGACTGTTCTGCACGCAGGGGGTAAGTTTGATAAAGACACTTACAAAGTTTCTGGTGGATTGCACGGTGTTGGGGTATCATGTGTGAATGCACTTTCTAGTCATCTAAGAGCTGAGGTACATAGAGAGGGGAAAGTATTTGAACAAGAATACAAGCAAGGAAAACCAGTTGCTGATGTTAAGGAAATCGGGAAGACTGATAGAACTGGAACAAACATAACTTTCACTCCTGACGATGAGATTTTTAGTGAGCGAGAATTTAAGTTTGAGACTTTAGCGGCTAGGATGAAAGAGCTTTCCTTTTTGAATAAAGGATTACACTTGTCTCTAACAGACGAGCGAGTTAAAGAGGATGAAGAATTTAAGAAGATAGAATATGTCTCTGAAGGAGGATTGACAGAATTCGTCAAGTTTTTGGATGAAAGCAGAACTCCAATTATAGAGAACCCGATTCATGTAATGGGTAAAGAAGATAATGTAGAAGTAGAAGTAGCGATGCAGTATAATACTAGCTACACAGAGAATATATTTTCTTTTGTAAATAATATTAACACTCGAGAAGGAGGAACACACGTCAGTGGATTTAGAAGAGCAATAAACAGAGTATTTACCCAATACGGAGAAAGTAATAATCTATTCAGTAAGTTGAAATTTAAAATTGCTGGTGAGGATTTTAGAGAAGGAATGACCGCGGTAGTTTCTGTGAAAGTGCCAGACCCACAATTCAAAGGACAGACGAAAGGCGAACTAGGTAACTCAGAAGTAAATGGAATTGTATCTAGATGTGTAGGAGAGGTACTGACCAATTACTTAGAGGAAAACCCTAAATCTTCAAAAAGAATAATTGATAAAGTAATACTTGCTGCGACTGCAAGACATGCAGCTCGTAAGGCGAGAGAGATGGTACAGCGTAAGAATGTATTAGCTGGAGGAGGGTTGCCAGGTAAGTTAGCGGATTGTTCATCTAAGAGTCCAGAAGATAGTGAGATATTCTTAGTCGAGGGAGATTCTGCAGGCGGGACAGCAAAGTCAGGAAGAGACAGAGTGTACCAAGCGATACTACCATTGAGAGGTAAGATTCTTAATGTAGAGAAAGCGATGGAACATAAAATCTATGAGAATGAAGAGATCAAAAACATGTTCACTGCATTAGGAGTGAGCATCACAGAGAAAGATGGTGAACGAGTCTTGAATACGGAGAAACTTAGATACCATAAAATTGTGATTATGTGTGATGCCGATGTCGATGGTAGCCACATTGTTACTTTGATTCTAACATTCTTCTTCAGATACATGAAGACACTAATTGAGCAAGGACATATCTACGTAGCAGCACCACCACTCTATCAAGTTAAGAAAGGAAAGCAATTTCAATACTGCTGGAATGAAGAAGAACGTCAGGAAGCAATATCAAGACTTGCAGCTGGGGCAAATGAGGATACTGTAAAGGTGCAGAGATATAAAGGATTAGGGGAGATGAATGCCATCCAACTATGGGAGACAACCATGGATCCAGAAACTAGAATCTTGAGACAAGTAGTGATTAATGATGCTCCAGAAGCAAGTAATACTTTCTCAATGTTAATGGGAGATGAAGTGCCACCAAGGAGAAGATTCATAGAAGAGAATGCTACATATGCTAATGTTGACGTTTAGCAATCATATTTAATTTATTAATATTCTAAAAGTGCCGATTCCTCATTGGATTAGAATGTGCAAAAATCTACTTTTGCACTCCATTTAAAACAATTTTATAAAATGTCAGAAACACAAACATTAAACTATAAGGTTAAAGATATTAACCAAGCAGACTGGGGCCGTAAAGAAATGGGCCTTGCAGAAGCAGAGATGCCAGGTCTTATGGCTCTCAGAGATGAATACGGAGATTCTAAGCCTTTAGAAGGTGCAAGGATAGCTGGTTGTCTTCATATGACTATTCAGACTGCGGTATTGATTGAGACATTAACTGCACTTGGTGCTGAGGTGACATGGTCATCTTGTAATATATTTTCTACGCAGGATCATGCTGCTGCAGCTATAGCAGAGACTGGTGTACCAGTATTCGCGTGGAAGGGTATGAATGAAGAAGAGTTTGATTGGTGTATAGAACAGACATTGTTTGCGTTTGAGGGAGGGAAGCCATTGAATATGATTTTGGATGATGGAGGTGATTTAACTAATATGGTATTAGATAGATTCCCTGAGTTAGTTAAAGACATCAAAGGAATATCTGAAGAGACTACAACTGGCGTACACAGACTTTATGAGAGAGTAACAAAAGGGACGTTACCAATCCCTGCAATCAATATCAATGACTCAGTAACTAAGTCAAAGTTTGATAATAAGTATGGTTGTAAAGAATCGTGCGTGGATGCGATAAGAAGAGCAACGGATGTGATGATGGCTGGCAAAGTAGCTGTAGTAGCAGGATATGGTGACGTAGGTAAGGGTAGTGCAGCTTCACTTAAAGGTGCAGGATGTAGAGTTACTGTTACAGAAGTGGATCCAATTTGTGCATTGCAAGCTGCGATGGATGGATTTGCTGTTAAGAAAATGGTCAATGCAGTTAAAGATGCAAACATCATAGTAACGGCAACTGGGAATAAAGATATTCTTACTGAAGAGCACTTCAGAGGAATGAAGGACAAAGCGATTGTATGTAATATCGGTCACTTTGATAATGAGATCGATATGGCATGGTTAAACAAAACTTACGGTGATACGAAAGTAGAAATCAAACCACAAGTAGATAAGTATACAATCGATGGCAAAGATGTTTTGATCCTAGCAGAAGGAAGATTGGTAAACTTAGGATGTGCTACAGGCCACCCATCATTTGTGATGTCTAATTCATTTACAAATCAGACTTTAGCACAACTAGAGTTATGGCAGAATACTGATAAGTATGAAAACAAAGTCTACATGCTGCCTAAGCATTTAGATGAGAAAGTTGCAAAACTACATTTAGCCAAAATCGGTGTAGAGCTAGAGGAACTTAGAAAAGATCAAGCAGATTATATCGGCGTACCTCAAGAAGGGCCTTATAAGCCAGAATACTACAGATATTAATCTGACATAAAAGTCAATATTTAAAGGGCTCTTAGAATATCTAAGGGCCCTTTTTTTATGTATTTCAGAGATACATATGTTGAAATATAATCATAGGAATGTAATCTATTATACAAAAGTAATGTCTCTTTTCAGCGGTTGACAATGCTCATTCAGTGACTTAATAGTATTGGGAAACACCCACCCTAAAACTTAATAGAATGAGAATAGTAACTGCAATACTAATATTCCTATTACCACTATTTGTATCAGGACAGAGATTTGAGATAAGTGGTTATGCAGGATATGCATCATATCAAGGTGACGTAAACGAAAGTCCAATTTTTTCGCTGCAATCCTCACATGCAGCATTTGGAGTAAAGGTGGCTTATATGCTCAATCAGAATATGAGTATTTCTTATAGTATGATTAACGGAACCATATCAGGGGATGATCAAAATTTTCCTTCTCGTCGAGATTGGACTCCAAATCTGAGTTTCAATGCATTATTTTCTGAGCATTCTATGCTCTTTACCTATTATCCGTTTAATAGAAGTAAAGGCATATTAACAGCTTTTAAGTCTAAAGAAAAAATATATAGAGTAGGATGCCCATCAGTAAAACTGAAGTATAAAAAGAAGTTTTCTCCTTTTGCATTTGCCGGAGTTGGTGCAGGATTTTTTAGCCCAAATGTAGTTGGCTTACCATCAAGTGCATTAGAACTACAACCTGACCAATATTCAAATACACATTTAGTTTTCCCATTTGGTGGTGGACTAAGAGTAGAACTAACTCCTAGATTGGGTGTAAGTGCTGAAGCTGGTATGAGATATACCTCTACAGATTATCTTGATGGTATAAGTGATAGCCGCAACCCAAGATTCAAAGATTGGTATGTATCAGGAGGAATCAGACTAGCATATAAATTTCACGGAATATTTTAACATAGAAATAAAGGAGACTTCTTTAAGCCTCCTTTATTTTTCAACGCTTTGCTAATTATAGTTGCCTCTTAAAGAACTATAGTTAACAGTTGATTTAGTCGTACTATTTAGTGCGACTATTTTGTACATAAAAGTCTATCTAGATATTGTTATGTAGCCATTTTGACGTCAGTTATTCTATAAAGGGTTGCGATCTAATAACTTTAACATCTGTGGCTTATTGAGACATTAAGGGTTAACCTCTACCTGAAAATTACAATTGCATGATTAAAGGCACCAAAAGCTGATATAAATTGTTCTATAATTACGGTTCTTAGGATATGACACAAGTAATTTATATACTCTTTTTAAGTCTTTTGGGAGTCTGTCAGACTCATCAACTAGAGCACGAATTTCATCTATCTAAGTGCGATATTCATTACAGTGCCGAGGAGAGTGCCCTGCAAATTTCTTTAAGAATATTCATTGACGATTTAGAAGAAGCAATAGCAAAGGTTTTAAAAGAGGAAAATTTAAAATTATGTACTAGCAAAGAAGCTGCTAATGCAGATTCGATTTTGACAAAGTATCTAGCCGAAACTTTCTTGATTAGTGTAGATGACAAAATGTATGAAATCGAATTTGTGGGCAAGGAAGTATCTGAAGATCTATTGGCAGTATGGTGTTATTTTGAAGTGGTCAATGTTGTACCGCAAAACAATATTCAAGTAGAAAATAAGATTCTGATTGAAACATTTGATGATCAAAGTAATGTGGTAGCTATGAAGTATTCAAAGGATAAAAAAGAACACTTTCTTTTACAGAAAGGTAAAACTTTAGGAACACTAGAATTAAACTAAAAAGGTTGTTCAAAAAGATATTTATACTTCCAGTTAGATTTTATCAAACCGCTATTTCCCCTTTACTCGGCCCTTCTTGTAGATTCCAACCTACATGCTCTGCATACATGATTGATGCAATCAATGAATGGGGTGTAATAAAAGGCATATTTCTTGGATTAAAGAGGATATGTAAATGTCATCCTTGGGGACCTCATGGTCATGACCCTGTACCGCATAATTCTAAAAAGACAAAATGAATCGACGACCTAGAAGAAATAGAAAATCAGTAGCAGTTAGGAATATGGTAAGAGAAACCATATTAACTCCAGATCATCTTGTGTATCCATTGTTTCTGGAAGATGGGAAAAAAGTCAAGAGTGAGGTTAAATCACTGCCAGGTAATTATCGATGGTCTATTGATAAGATGCTGGGAGAGATTGAGAGCTGTATAAAGCTAGGGATAAATAGCTTTATCGTATTTCCACATATAGCCGATAAGGACAAAGACAAAGTTGGGAAATACAGCTACAGCAAAAAGAATTTTTATTTAAAGGCCGCAGCGAAGATTAAAAAGGAATTTCCTGAGGTTTGCTTGATCTCTGACGTTGCACTAGATCCATATAGTGTTGATGGACATGACGGCATAGTCAAAAATGGAAAGATTATAAATGATGAGACATTGAAAGTCTTACAGAAAATGTCTTTAGCTCAAGCAGCAGCGGGATTTGATATTATTGGCCCATCAGACATGATGGATGGGAGAGTAAGAGCAATCAGAGAGGCACTAGATGGTAAAGGGTTTAGTGATGTTTCGATTATGTCTTACACAGCAAAATATGCTAGTGCATACTATGGCCCATTTAGAGACGCGCTAGAGTCGGCTCCTGTAGAAGGCGCTGATATACCGAAGGATAAAAAAACTTACCAAATGGATCCCGCGAATAAGATGGAGGCACTGATAGAAGGAGAACTAGATACGATAGAAGGCGCTGATTTTTTAATGGTCAAACCAGCTTTAAATTATCTAGATATCATTCACATGATGAAGGATAATTTTGATCTCCCTATTGCTGCTTATCATGTTAGTGGTGAGTGTGCTATGCTCATAGCAGCCTGCCAAAAAGGGTGGCTTAAATATGAAGAAGCTATGCCTGAGACTTTACTTTCTATTCATCGTGCTGGAGCTGATAGTATACTTACTTATTTTGCTAAAGACTTCGCAAAGCTTTATAAGGAAAGGAAGTAACAAGATTTATTCTACCTAGTCCAGAAAGAAGGTTTCTCAGTAGTACTATTTGGTGTCCATAGGCAAAAGCAACAATCATCACAAGGTCCGAAGTCGCTATTTTCTCTTGGGACATTATCAGGGTGTGGACAAATAGCAGTATAAAAATCAACAAATGTAGAATCAACAAATGTATGAATAGTGTCATGTTCTGTTGCATAGAAGTATCCAAATATTGCACCCTCCACTTCATTAGTTTTCTTAATGTTAGTTACTACTTGACCTGGAGGTGGTTCGAAGAACGTTCCACTATTAGATGATAAACCATTTACTTGATCCCAAAATTCCATTGCACCTTCGTTCAGAGATTCTTGGATAACTGACACATACTGACCTTCTACCATAATTCGAGTAACCACTTGTTCTAATAGTAATCGATCATTAATTGTAGAGGTAGTATTACCTGTCGTATTAAAAGTTTGTATTAAATCGGACTCTTCAAAACCACTAACGTAACAGACATCCCGCGCTATCAAATCAGTTTTTTTATAAGTACGTAGCAAGTCCCATTTGACATTTGTTCTTTTTTGATTTGCATCAGCGATTAAGGGTGTATTTACTCGATACTCCACAAGAGTTACATTCTGTGTTATGCTATCTGGAGTTGTGACCTCTTTAGTAATGAGTTTATGCTCTACAGACTCCATCCCAGGAACTGGAATTAGTTCTTCTAAACTTGATTTAAAACTTTGTCCGTCGAATAGGCTTATCTCGATGCCATACGAACGACCAATCTCTACTTCGAAATCCATAGATGGCAAGATCGCTAGTTTATAGAAACCTTGTTGTTGCTGAGGTATATCTAATTTTTTACCACTCTCATCTACTACTTGCACACTTACAGCATTCACAAAATTTTCACCTGTAAAGGAGAAATCAAATACTTTCTGTATGGTAACCTCTACCGAGGAAGGATTGCCCTTGACAATCTTACCCATGATAACCGTAGAATTTTGGAATTCCGATGGCGGATCAAATTGAATCTGATCCAAACAGCCATAACAAAAGACTAAAGCAATAAAAGTAAAAGCTTGAACTAGTCGTTTTGCCAATAGGTGATTCATTTAGTATAAAACGCTTGCAGATAGCTTTTCGCTTCAAGTTTAAACATAACGTTCTATTATGGTTGGGTTGGCTATTAATCCTTTCTTGGAAAGTTTATAAAAGTCTAGATAACTACTGCCACACAGCTTGATAAGTTTTCTGTGCCTTAGAGACAGAGCCATCAGCTCCTTGTACTACGACTTCGATCACAAATGTGCTGATATCATCTGACTGATAAAAGTCAATATCTAAACTACCAGAATTATCAGTAGACAGATTACCATTCCAGTATAGTTGGGGTCTGAAGAAAGGCTGAAACTGATCATCATTTATGTCACTTGGATCAAATGTTGGGAATGTAGTTTCTGGTAACAATCCACTAATCATGAATATTTCTTCTTTATCAGATTCTGGGATCATGATGTCCTTAGATTTTAACTTAAGCTGTGCTACTCCTGCGGCACCGAAGATTTTATACTCGTCTCTTATCTTTTTGGGGTCATACATCATTGCTATATTGGTAACGATATCCAAATCCAAATTTGCTACATAGTCTGAATTCCTAGTCAAGTATCCATTCAAAATATAGATTGGTGGAGACTCAGAATATTGACTAAAACCTTTAAGCTTAGAAGGCATATACATAGCTCCTTCATATACTCCTTTCTTTGGCTTCATTCTTAGAGGAGTAGAGACTTCTTTTAAAAAGCTAGCAACATTTTCAAAAGACTTATACTCGGTAATATCATACGACTTACTTGACTTAAATTCTACAACTTCCGTTTCGTATTCTTTAGGTTTGATATTACTTTCTAGGGCAGTGTACCGCTGGAAAAGTTTTTTTCTCTGACGGCTTAATTTTATATAATCTATTATAGATTGGCTATAGCTTAATTGTTTAGCATTCGGTTTGCCGACAGGATTAAGCGTAATTTTTAGGTCTTTCCCGTCATCTACAAATGGAAAAAATTGAATGGATTTAGAATTATAGTAATTAGGGAACTCTAAATGAAATTTTCCATTTGTTCGATCTGGTACAGCGAAGTAGAGTTTATTTTCATTGTTTGCATAAGCACCTATAATTTCATTTGGAATTAGCTCACCATCATCTTTTACATAGCTTCCTTTGACATACATTTTTTCCATGTACGTATCATCCTTGAATTCGAAGTTTACAGAGTTTCCTGCAAATGCAGTTGTCGAATTCATATCGCCAGGTAGCAATTCAGCATCTTTTACGGATACAGATACATTTGCAGCGATAGGGCTACCACTAGCATTTTTAACTTTTATGTTTGCGTTTACTTTCTCTCTGCTGTTATAACTTTCTTTGTCTAGGGTAATTTCTATTGCTAAGTTTCCTGAAGAATTAAGTGTAGAGTTATAGCTGTTTATATCTACCTGATTTACCATTTCGGTAGTTGGTATCGATTCCAAATCATTATACACTGGAACAAATATTTCTGCAAGGATCTCTTCCGCATCAATTTTACTACGAGTAGCAGAAAATACTAATGAATAAACTTGGGAGCTAAGGTCAAAAGGAAGTTTGTAATATCCTGACACATGGCTGTCACCACCAGTAACATTAAAATGATCGTCTACAGAGGCTCCATTAGCAGCGACAAGAGTAGTTTTGATCGCGACACTTTTATCTTTTAGAGCGGCAGGTAAGTATAGCTTGTACCAGATAATCTCACCAGTTACATAGAATGACTTATCTAGATGCACATTACATTGATCTTGACCATATGCACTACTCGCAGCGCAGAATGTAAATAAGCAAATAATATAGAGTGTGATATTTTTCATAGTACTAAATTATCTAGTCCAAAAAGATGGTTTTACAGTGGTGCTATTAGAAAGTTGCGTGCAATCACAACAATCGTCACAAGGAGGATTAGGATTTTGACCTGGAGGACGAGGACAGATTGTTGCAAATTGATTAATGAATAAGGAATCCACAAATAGATTAATTGTATCATGTTGAGTAGCATAGAAATATCCAAAGACAGATCCTTCTATATCACTTATGTTTTCAAAATTAGAAATTATCTGACCTGGAGGTGGTTCATAGAATGTTCCATTATTAGATGATAGGCCTTCTATCTGTTCCCAAAATTTTATAGCATCTTCATCTAACGCTTCTTGTATTACAGAGACATACTGGCCTTCTACCATGGTATTAGACAATCGCTGATCAAGTACTAAGTAATCATTGAGATCTGTTGCAGTTACTTCATTAGCATTGATAGTTTGTATTAGATCAAAATCTGCAAACCCACTCACATAGCATTCTCCACCTTCTGTGTCCGACTGTTTATAAGTACGTTCAAAATCCCATTTCAGACTAGTCCTTGCTTGATTTACATTTGAGATTAAGGATGTATTTACGGCATATTCTATTCTTGGTTGAACTTCTAGTTCGTTTTCAAAATTTAGAACTTCTTTCATAACCAATCTATGATCTACTGCCTCCATCTCAGGCACTGGGATTAATACTGCAGATTCTGATTTAAAGGTCTGTTGATCAAATAGTCCAACTTCTAGGCTATAAGAATTACCAATCTCAACATCAAATCCAGATGCAGCATCTATATATAATTCATACTCTCCAGGTCCGCTAATAGGGACTTCAAGTTTAGTTCCAGCTTCATTGACTATTCTTACGCTTTGAGCATTTACAAATACTTCTCCTTCAAAAGCAAAATCAAAAACTTTTTGAATGCTTACCTCAACCTTGGAAGGATTACCTTTTACGATTTTACCAATGATAACCGTAGTGTTTTGAAATTCGTTAGGTACATCAAAGTCTATCTCGTCAATACATGCACTGAATAAGCAAATGCCTAAAAGTCCAAATAATAATATTTTCTGTTTGATCATATGCGTTCTAAATTGCAAAAAAATGCATTTAATTAATTTATCCAATATGATGGTTTAATTGTTGAAAAAAATCTAGGGCAGCTACAGCATTCGTCACATACTGGAGGTCCAGCACGTGGGGGACGAGGACAAACAGGAATACTTAGATCGATAAAAGTAGAATCCACATAAACCTTTAAGGTATCATGTTCTGTAGCATAGAAAAATCCAAACACTGACCCTTCAGTATCATTTGATTGCTTGAGGTTTGTAATTAATTGCCCTGGAGGAGGTTCGTAGAAGGTGCCATTGTTTGTTGATAATGCTCTTACTTGTTCCCAAAATATTATTGCATTTTCATCCAATGCTTCTTGAATAACGAAAGTGTATTGTCCTTCCACCATTTGTTGAGAAATCCGTTGTTCTAGTATCAAATAATCATCTAGAGATGAAGATGTAATTTGAGATTCATTTACACTTTCAATCAAATCCGCATCTACAACGGTAGTCACATAACACACATGAGATGAGTCGTCTGTAAATTTGTAAGTTCGATTAAAATCCCACTTTAAGTTTGTTCTTTCCAGACCATCAGATAGTAGTGAAGTATTCACTATGTATTCTATAACTGGTTGAACTTCGAGCTCTTCACTTACAAAATTTATAATTTCCTTATTAACTAATCTAGATTCTAACTTTTGCATTTTTGGTACACCTACTAATTCAGCAAGTTCTGATTCAAATGACTGACCAGAAAATAATTTTACCTCAATGCCATATGAGTTGCCGATTTCTACATCGAAACCAGAATTAGGATAGATCTTAAGTTCGTAGGTGCCTGGTCCCTTAACAGGCAAATTTAATTTATGACCATTCTCATCGAATAGTTGAACACTTTGAGCATTTAAAAATGATTCACCTGTAAATGCGAAATCAAATAAGTTTTGGACTGTCACTTCTACTGTTGAAGGATTTCCTTTAACTATCTTTCCATTGATGACGACAGTATTTTGAAATTCATTAGGTACATCAAATTCTACCTCATCTAAACATGCGCACAAAAGCAACACAGGAGCTATTGATGTAAATGCTATTAACTTCGTCATTATATAATTTCGAAGTTGAATGTTATTGCAGGGAATGCATATCCAAGAATAGATAGCTTATTAGCAATCGCTTTCCTTGCACCTGTATTATCATAGTATACTGAGAATGCATTTCGCCTTCCATATATATTGTATACCGAAAGTGTCCAACTACTCTGAAATCGTTTGTCTTTTTTCCAACCTTTCCCCAAAGTATATGCAACGTCTATTCGGTGATAGTCAGGAATCCTTAATTGGTTACGCTCGGTATAAATAGGAACGAATAATCCTGTTTTAGTCAAGAAATTGCCCACAGGAGCTGTAGTAGGTCTACCTGTTCCATAATTAAAGTTCACCGTAAAAGTATTTCTCTTATTGGGCTGGTAGTTTAGAACTAATGATAAGTCATGTGGCTTGTCAAAATTACTAGGGTAGTAATTGCCATCGTTAATTCCATCTATTAATCTTTCTGCTCGTGAGTAAGTATAACTTAACCAACCATTATAAGTTCCTTTTTTCTTTTTGATACTTAGCTCTGCACCGTAAGACCTTCCTTCTCCCGAGAGTAGTTCTGTCTCTAGATGTTCATTGACAAATAAGTTAGCGAAATCACGATAATCATATAACTGATCTATCTGTCGACCATATACTTCAAATGAGGTTTCCCAGTTATTATCTGCAAAGTTATGGAAGTAACCTATGGATAGATTATGAGAGGTTTGTGGTTTTAAGTACTCAGTAGAAAGTTGCCATTGTGAACTAGGAGTAGGGGAGTCTGAGTTAAATATCTGATTGATATATTGGGCTGTTCTACTATATCCAGTCTTTATAGATATATCGTCTGTCAGCTTAAGCCTAAGTGATAATCTAGGCTCAGGTGTAAAGTAAGAAGCAATAACATCTCCATCACCATACTGTATTGGCTCGCCAATAGTTGCCAGTGTGGGATTAATAGGGTCAGTATATTGGAATACTGATTTAGCACCTAGGTATTGGTAGTAACTTAATCTAACACCTCCTGTTATCAATAAGGCATCACCGATAGGCAATTCGATATTAGCAAAGGCTGCTGCTTCTAATCCCTGTTCATCTTCCAGTGATTTAGGAATAACTGTACTCATATCGCCTAGAGACGTTCGGACACCAGGTTTCATAAAGTAATAAATCGCAGAACCTCCTACATCGATTCTTAATTCATTGCTATTAGTGATCGATAATTCATCTTTTAGTTTTACATAGTTAATATCATTACCGATCCTAGCCCCTTCAAAACCAGTTAGTTGAGATTGGCTGCTCTTATACTGACTATATACTGCGCTAAATTTATTAAGTATGTTGTCTGAGAAAGTAGTGTTGTAAGACAGGTTTCCAATTAGGGTAGAGTAATCAAACCCAAATTCATTATTGTAAACAAAATCATCAGAGGAAGAATACCCAGACAAGGTCAGATTATTCTTTTCATTGAATCTCATGTTGATTCTCACATTGGCATCATAGAAAAAAGCAGAACTGTTTTGCACCTCAGGGATATCTATTAGGTTAAGCACCCAGTCAGCATAAGATGATCTGAAACCAGTATTGACTGTAATCTTATCTCCTATTGGTCCATCTAATCCGATCCTACTAGATACTAATCCTGCTCCACCTTTAAGTCTCCATCTTTTGTTATTACCGTTCTTAAGTTTAACATCCATCACCGACGCAAGCCTTCCTCCAAACTTAGAAGGGATATTTCCTTTGTATAGATCGACTGAGCTTACCATGTCTGCATTAAATGCACTAAAGAATCCCAGGGCATGAGAAGAATTAAAAAAGAACGCTTCATCTTGCATAACCAGATTTTGATCTACATCTCCACCACGAACATTAAAACCAGAGGCTCCTTCTCCAAGAGAACTAACACCAGGTTGTAAGAGTAAACTCTTCACAATATCTGCCTCACCCATAAATGCTGGCAATTTTTTTATTTCTGCTACACTTAATGTTGCTACTCCGATTTGTGCTTTCTCTACATTAGAGTTTGCTGCCTGAGCAGTAATGGTAACTTCATCTAATCCAACAGCTTCTTTCTCTAGTCTAAGGTCAAGCTGACCATTACCTTTGACATCATATACTTGTATTAGGTTTTGATAACCGATATACTCGACTAATAATTCTCGTGAGCCAGAAGGTACCTGAGTTTTGAAATTCCCATCAAAATCGGTTACGTCTGCACCATCGGTATTAACCCATCTGACTGTTGCACCTATAATAGGTTCGTCTGTCTGGTCATCGATTATCCTCCCAGTGACAATAGCAGATCCTGAAGCATCTAGTGTGCTAATATTCCCTATGCTTACTAATTGAGTTTGAGAAGTACTAGTTGACTGTGGTTCACCCACCGATTTATCTAGTGCTGCATAATACTCCGCAGAATACTCAGTCTCCATATCTACAACTGGGAGAATAATTATTCCATTCTCTCTATAACTATAATGTCCTAGTGAAGAATTTAGTAGTAATTGATCTAACACATCATCGACCGATTGATCAGTGAATTGGATATCAAACATCCTCTTTGGTAATTCACTTTCTTTAAAGAAAAATCTGACTCGATATTTATCTTGTAACTGACTCAGAATAGCCTTGCAACTTTGGTTGCTAAAGTTTTCGGTGATAAGAGTTTGTTGTGCTTCTTGCGAGTATGAAATTGTCGCAAACCCAATTGAAATTAGGAGGAAGACTATTAAAGTCTTAGAGAGTTTTATCATCAAGTAAGGAGTTTAAAGAAGTTGTTAGCCATTAGTTCACTACAAACCTATATCTAAACGGCTTTACAACTAAAAAAGCTCCGTAAAAGTAACGGAATTAACTCATAATGATGGGAAGAAATATTTGATTAATCTACCAGTAAAAAGGTAGTAAATACAGGATGTTAATTTGTATGTCAGACCTACATTTTAGTTTCTCAATTTTTGGATGAAGATTAGTAACCTGAGACTAATAGTTATGCTCAAAAGCATCAAACTAAGTGAAAAGAAAATATTTTATTATGATTATATCAATAATTAATCTTTGATCTGTTTTTTCAATAAATCAATTTCTTTTTGTTGTTCTTGAATTGATGCGATAAGTAGCGAAATCAAACCATGATAGTTTACAGACTTATATTCTTCACCATCAACTGTTTTAAACTCTTTAACTAGTGAAGGAAAAACGGTTTCAACATCTTGCGCTAATAATCCAAATTGTTTTTGTTCAGGCAAATTTAAGTTCGTGAATTTTTCAACGTTAAAATTGTATTCTACAGGTTTAAGTTGATTGAGCAAACTAAGAGATCGTTCGATAGGACTTGCTGCCAGTTTAAGTCTTTGATCAGACGGGCCTAAGATTTGCCCTGAGACTGAAATGTCACCTACAAAATTAAGTACATCAGGTATGGTTACGGAAGTATTTGGTGGAGCTGTGCCATCGCCTGTGTAAATGCCATTATAACCTGAACC
>CALFUQ010000403.1 GCA_937929885.1 uncultured Saprospiraceae bacterium | reverse complement strand
TGCTGATTCCATCTATAACCACTTATTGTTTTCCAATATCTACCTAGTTCATAATTAACTATCGATCTTTCTTTCAAGGATTTAATTATATCCAATCCTGCTTCAGATTTTCCATTTCTTGATAATACAAGGCAGATCATTGCTTGTTCGTAAATCGAAAATTCTGTCCAATATTCCTCAGCTTGACTTAGGTAATAATTATAAACTTCTTTATCTGAAATTTTGTAATCATCAAGAAAGTACGATCTAGCATAGAGATAATGGACGTCTAATGAGCTTATGGTTTGATCGTCTAACTTCCTTTTGCTATTTACAATTCTATCTTTAAGATCGAGATAGTGCTCAGTTTGTTTGTCATCGATAAAACCAATAGCCCTATTTAATATATTATTAGCCTCACTTCTATCTTGGCTTACGCCTAACTTTCTCAAATGGCCTAATCCTTCTACGATATACTGAGTTATGTATCTATTACCTCGACCACCATTAAACCAAGAAAAGCCTCCATCAGATAATTGTCGTTCTTCTAGTTTCTTCATGGTTCGCTCTTGCTCATAGCTCATCCTATTTAAATCAAATAAAACCCCTAAGTTTTGCTTTTGCTCTTCTTCAGACTTTGCTGCCATCACCCATGGGGTCTCTGCAAGGATTGCACTTTTAAGCTCTTGATTTTTTGACAAGTTACTTAGTAGTGCATCAGAGTCTGTAGCTTTCCAGCTATCAAATACTTGCTTAATTCTTGGATGAGAATTAGCTACACTTGAGGAAAGGGCATTCGCAAAATATCTATTAAATAATTGCTCTGAACAGTCATGCTCGTACTCCATCAAATATGGCATAGCTTGTATCGCATACCACACTGGATTAGAAGTATATTCTATAGCAAAGTTTTGATGCGTAAGTGTTTTCGATGTTGACTTTTGTTTAAATGAATCAAAGCTGAATGTTTTAGTTTCATTACCCTTCACATTCATTGGAAAAGTTTCTGTTACTAGCATCCTATTTGTCAATGCTGGCAAGAAACTTTCTTCCCCATCACTATAAGTACCATCTGTAGCAAGAACTCTATACTTAACCAATCCTGAGAAATCCTGAGGCACCTCTAATTCCCAACTTAACAACTCACTTGATGTTGGTGCTAGTGTAATAGATTGATTTTCATTTTCAATTGCAAATAATGAATTTATACGTTGTTCTGTTACTACATCTATGAGCTCTATCTTTGTGGTTACATCTATTGTCTTATCAGTCATATTATGGACCTTAGCTGAGAAGTGCAACTTATCACCTTGCCTCATAAACCTAGGAGCATTCGGGAAAACCATTAGATTCTTAAATGTTGTAATTTCTTCCTCTGAAAACCCAAAAGCTAAATCTTTAGTGTGAGCCATTGTTAGTAGCTTCCATTTTGTAAGCGCTTCGTTCATCGTAAAATTTAAAGTCACGTTGCCTTCGTCGTCTGTTTTGATATCTGGGAAGAAAAAGACTGTCTCATTTAAATTAGTACGAGGAGTTACTAAGCTTGGGTCTGTTTTACTGGTTTCCCCATTCGATACCCTATCATCGCCATCACTTTCTATCTGCACTCCTACGGCTTTAGCATTTAAGGCAGAGGTTACCACGACTTCATCTAAGCTTAACATTTCCTGCTCTGAGACTTCTGGTATTGATTGGTCTCTAGCTGGAGCTGGAGCCCCATCTTCCATAGCCATTACAGACCCTGCAGATTGACCTCTTATCATCACCTTACGATTTCGCATTCCTCTACCATAAAGGCCTATCGCACTATTTAATCCAAACCATTTTAACTGCGGATAACTAGGAAGTTTGGTTCGGGCGTAAGGAGCTCTATTATATTTAAGATGCTGAAAATATGATGAACTAAAACCTACAGAACTCCATTGTTGTCTACTATATCGATTAGGATAAAAAGTATGTTCCCATTTGTGTTCTCCTACAAATTGATCAAGCGAAGCATCATACATAGTCGCTAATAACTCAGCACTTATCTTATCTTTTTTATCTCCAGTGATCTTAATTTCCCATTGTTCTTCTGAGCCAGGAGCTATCTTATTTCTGATGCTAGTATATTCTAGCTTAAGGTCTTTGTTGCTCCATGGCACATTGATCCTAATCTGTTCTGAGTATGCTCGATTATTTAAAGTGTAATGCAGATTTACAAATAGTCCACCTCTATCCTTCTCACTAACTTTAATTTTTTGCTCTTTTACTTCGTCTAGTTTAATCCACTTACTATTCCTGACCCTACCTTCTCTTTCTTCTTCATAGTAAACATATAACGGTTGAGTACCTGACCCTAGAGTTAGTATAGCGGTTTCTCCAGGTTCGTAACTAGAACTTAAATCTTTATGATAGAGAAGTTTTGAATTTACAAATTCACTTTCGTTAAAATCATTTACTTGTAGATACTGAACATTCTCATCCTCCCCAACTTTTGTTGTTACTCTGTAAACTCCTACTTCTAATCTATTCTCTAATTGTATTTGCTTATTGATCCCAGTATTAAAGCCCTCTCTTAAGATTTGTTTCTCGACCTTAAGCTCATCGTACGCTCCCGTATTTTCAAATGAATAGCTTGGCACTTTCTGCATCCATTCTAAACTATCTATTAGACTCGTATCTCTATCACCCCAATATCTCTTTACCTTAAATTGGTCATCAGACAATAACTTTTCTATAATTATCAAACCATTTGCGTCAACATGTTTTCCATTGATATTCTCAGTTTTGATCTTGGTTAGGTTCAGCTCCGACAAGTCAACTTCTCGTTCTAAATCCAACGAAGCAAACACTGATGTCCTACTTGCTTTGATGTAACTAATTGCAGATTGAGTTTCTCCAGTTACATCTACTACATCTACTTCTATTTTATAGTTAAAAATCAAGCCTCGATAGCCACTCTGTTCTGCTGGCACTAACGGCACATCGAAAGAGAAAGTCCCAGTATTAGAAGTCATTGCTTCTCCATTTATAATTTCTTGACTTGGACTAGAAGGCCTTGGTCTCCACCATGACCAGTATGGATATTGAGTCTCTCTGGTTACTCTATACTTAACGTCAACTTGATCAAGCGGTGTCCCTGCAAACATCTTAGCAAGGCCAGTGACTTCGACAGTATCTCCTAACTTATAGTTTAGATCAAGCGTATCTATTGTAACTTCAAATTTTGGCCTTTTATATTCTTCGACTTGAATACTTGTGTTACTTACATGATCACTTCCCATTAGGGTTTCTAAGTAATAAGCACCATTTAACCCACCATTGGGCAGATCAAAATCTCCGTTAAATGTTCCATATTCGTTTGACCTGAATGATGATTCTTTTACTATCTGACTATTGGCATCTCGCAGTACAACTTTCACCTTCTTTGATGCTTTAATTTCTGGTATTCCATCTTTATCTATTTCTAGGAGTAAACCTTTGAAATAAACTTTCTGTCCAGGTCTGTAGATGTTACGATCAGTAAAAATATTACATGTCGTATACCCACCTCCTTCATGATTACGATACACATAATGTTGTTCTCTTAAGTCAAGTTCATCATTGCCTTTTCTTATGACAAGACTAATAGATTTATCTTTTGACTCATAATTCGTTTTGCCGTTCCCATCAGTATAAATAGTTTTGATTTTATCATATCTCATTTTACCTCTTCGATAGCTAGACTCATACACCTCGACTTCTGCATTTTTGATTGGCTCTCCAGTCCCTCTGTCAAAAACTAAAATCTCTAATTTGCTATCTCTATTCTGCGTAGCATAGGCAATATTAGAAACAGAGAAAGAACCATGGACCACTAATTCACTCTTGTTGATATCAACATCTTCACTTGCAATTAATAAATATGTTCCACCATCAATACCATCTAGAATGTGCTCCAACCCATGATCATCATAATCAACTCCTATTAGTTTCTTGTCAATTAATTTATACGGATCTAAAGTGTTTAGAAAAACAATCCGATCTTGCAATCTCTTTCTACTAAATTCCACAATTTCCTCTCTAGAAATTTTATAAAGCTTATAGCTAAGCTTTTCTATATTTTTAAATCTGTTGTAAACCAAAAAAGGTTTATTAATCTCTACTACCTGCTCTACCTGAATGGAAAGTTCTTTGTGATTTAATATTTCAATTAGAGACTTACAGTTACTGGCACCAAATGATTCTGGATAGGTCGCCAACCCTTCATTAGCTATTGCCAAAGCTCTAGCGTTTAAGCCTTTAAATTTTGAATCGAAATTTTGCCTGTACTGTTCCCCTAGGTTTCTATAATGCCTTGCTATCCTAAAACAAATCTCGGAGTGGATAGCATTTTCCATATTACTCTCCATTAGCAATTCTAATTGTGAGATATAAAGACTATCTTTTTGTGTATCTGTAAGATGTTGCTTTACAAACTCTAGCCTTGCTAGATCGGCATAGATTAACTCATCTTTTCTTTGATTAGAATCTAAGTAGCTCAGGAGTTTTTGATGAGCCAGCAGCGCTTGATACTTAAAAGATAGACTATCCTGAGAATCGATATTTAATTTTACAAAATCGTCAGCACTGTGCATCAATCTTGAATCGTCCATGATGTACTTATTCACAGGCTCTGTAAGTAATGATTGACTATTTGAAAAGTGATTAACTACTCTATGAAGCAAGAATGAATTAAGATCTGGTGCAAAACTCAGTCTTTCTCCCTGGCTAAATAAAATTGCATTGTAATCATTTAAAATTTCTGGCTTTTCAAAGTTTTGCTTGACTGACTCGAGATATAATTCATTACTTCTACTGATTAGGCTGGCAATAGACCATGTAGCAATATCAGTAGGTTCTTCTACTGTGTATGTACGATTTCTAATCTTGTATTGATTACTCTGTGCGTAGATAAAATAAAACTCACCGAGCATAGAATTTAATACTGCTTTAGGTGCATCACTTTCCTCCTCAACGACTTCTTTTTCTAATCTTAGAATAGCTTGAGATGGATCTTTATCTTCTAACTGGATCAGGTACTTATTTCGATAAATTATGCATTTGATTATTTGGGCTTGATTATCGTCTTCTCTTACTTTTATGTATAATTCTTCCACCGCTTGAAGAGCAGATTGCGGTAGCTGCTTGTTCTCCAATGAGTCAATGTTTTTCCATTCTTTTTCATAATCATTTAACATAGCAACTTTGACTTGACTTTGTAGGTAATCGTTGGGCTGTAATAATGAAAACCCCATCAAAATGAAAACTAAACTTACAATCAAAACTCTCATAAAATTCTATTTACACATAAGATGTAACTACAGAACGTATTACACACATGATAAAGTTGTTAACGCAATCTTAACTATACCTAGCCAGATCTACGTCAGGAGAGATTTTAGTTCCATCCAATAAATAATCAACCATTTGCTTAGCCCAGAACGGACCTAAAGAAGCACCCTTAGTACCTAGGCCATTGAAAACAAACATGTTTTTATAATCGGGATGACTACCCAGAAGAGGCCTTCTATCTATGGTTGTTGGACGCACACCTGCCCAATGGTCTACAATCTCATATTTTCCATTGTACATTTCATCTAGTGCGTCTATTAGATACTGCTTCTTGTTAGGCGTAGGCCCAGCATCATCGAACTCCCATTCATAAGTACTTCCTACCCAATATAGCTCATCCTTAAGAGGTGTAATAAAGATTTTCTTTTTGATCGATTTCGTGATTTTACTTTCCGACAGTTTCACAATTAGTACTTCGCCTTTAGCAGCTTCTTGACCTAGCTTCGCGAAGTATGGATTATGCTTCAACTGCCAGCCTTCACAAAAGATAATTTTATTAGCATAGTAACTTTTGTAGTTCCAACTTAAAGCATCTTGATTTTTTAAGTCTTCATAACTAAATTCTTCTTCTAATAAATTGTTTTGTTTAGCTAGTAAAGATCTGTACAAATTGATTAACTTTTTCATATTCACTTTAGCTCCTCCTGTTACCTCTCCGAAAGAAACTGCTCCATTAATCTGTAGTTTAATTTCAGCATCATCCACTTCAGCAACAAAGTGCTTTTTATAGCCTGGAAGGGCAGATTTAGAATGCCACAAATTCTCATCCTTGATTGATGATAATGTTCTAACTATAGCATGATTTTTAATAATGATTTCTCCAAGTAATTCTCCTATTTCTTCATAGGTAGACTTTGCTTCAGGGAATAACTCATCGAACATCCATGACTTCACATACTTTCTACCCGTAATAGGATTGATTAATCCAGAAGCCACATAGCTTGCAGCTCCCTGATGACCTTTATCGATCATTAAAACATCCTGACCTCGCTTTGAAAGTTCGTAATGCAAAAGCGTACCAGCTATGCCTTGACCAACAATTATTGCATCAAAGTGCTTACTCATGAATCTGAATTGAGTTCTGCAAGTTCTGCTTTTAGTTTCTTAGTAAGGCCTTTAACTACCATATCATAGGAGTGATCAATCATCTCAATAAAAAATGATTCGTCAAGACCATCTTCTACATGCACCGTATTCCAATGTTTTTTATTCATATGAAATCCTGGACGTACTTGGTGATACTCATCTCTCCAAATAATAGATTGCTCTGGATCGGCTTTTAGATTTACAGTAAACTCTTCTCGATCAAGTCCAGTCAATGCAAACATCTTACCCATCACTTTAAAAACTAAGGTGACTTCATCAAAAGGAAAAGTCTCTTCAACTCCTGCTTTGGATAAACAATAATCCCTAAAAGCTTCTATGTGCATACTTATTATTTATACTTAGTTTAGTTGCTATAATCTAGCGCAAGATAATAATAAAGGAGATGGATGAGCAAAGTCAAATAACTATAAGATCTAGAGATTTAGAAGGTGCAGAAGTATCATGGTTTGCTCCGATCTGCAATGGAGACTTCAGATATTTTGGTGATATGGATAATAAGCTTAAGAGTAACTGGGAAAATGCATCCAAGATTTTGCTCAAAGCCGAATCTCATGGGTTTAGAAATATCCTATGCCCTTCCTCATACCAAGTAGGCCAGGACACCTGGAGTTTCGTAAGTGCAGTCGCCCCGCTTACTTCTAAGATTAATCTCTTAGCAGCGGTGCGATGTGGAGAAGTCCATCCACCTATGTTAGCTAGGGCTATCGCAACAGTAGATCATATTTTAAAAGGTAGGCTTACCATTAATATAATCTCATCTAACCTCCCTGGCGAAAACCTTGATTCTGCAAGTAGATATCAGCGATCGCGCGAGGTCATAGAAATACTAAAGCAATCATGGACTCAAGAAGAAATAAGATTTAAAGGAGACTTTTATAATCTTGACCTTAATACAGCACCTGTAAAACCTTACCAACAAAATGGAGGACCACTATTATACTTTGGTGGATATTCAGATCCTGGAGTCGATCTGTGTGCAGAGCATTGTGATGTATACTTGATGTGGCCAGAGTCTGAAGACAGATTGAAAGAGTTAATGTCAAACATGAGTACTAAAGCCGCAGCTTATAACCGAAAAGTAGATTTTGGTTTAAGAGTGCATGTTATAGTCAGAGAAACCGAAGATGAGGCAAAGGCATATGCAGCAAGTCTGATGACAAAAATAGATAAAGAGTCAGGGGATGAATTAAGAGAGCGAGCTCTTGACGCTAAATCGTACGGTGTGTCGAGGCAGGCACAGATGAGAGAGTTATCTGATGATGATGGTTATGCAGAAGCTAACCTATGGACTGGTATCGGCAGAGCACGATCTGGTTGTGGAGCCGCACTCGTAGGTGACCCCGACCAAGTGTATAACAAGCTTAAGCGATACATGGATATGGGTATTAGATCATTCATCTTATCAGGATATCCACATGCTGATGAATGTGATCTATTT
>CALFUQ010000402.1 GCA_937929885.1 uncultured Saprospiraceae bacterium | reverse complement strand
AACAGTCATGAGATATTACAGGACTATGCTACTAGAGACAACAGAATAAAAACCTATACAAATACTGGTACTGGGATCATTGACGCCTTAAGACTTGCATACCAAAAATCAAGTGGAGCATACATCACACGTATGGATGCTGACGACATCATGACACCAAGTAAGCTCTCACAACTTTCTCAACCATTAATCAAAAACGGTAGAGGTTCCCTTGCTGTTGGCTTAGTAAAATATTTCTCAGAAGATACTTTGGGTGGAGGTTACAAAGCGTATGAAGAATGGCTAAACTCGATCACGAAAGCTAAAAATAACTTTACGGCCATTTACAAAGAGTGTAGCATCCCTTCCCCTGCTTGGATGCTTCATCGTGAGGATTTAGATTTATGCAACGCCTTTACTCCTGATGTTTATCCTGAAGATTACGACTTAGCCTTCAGAATGAGAGCTGCTAACTTCAACCTCTGCCCTACTATTGAGGTTGTGCATCTTTGGAGAGATCACTCTGATCGCAGTTCTAGAACTGATGATAATTACAAAGACAATACTTTCCTGAAACTTAAGGTGGATCACTTTCTTAGATCTGATATGGATAGCAATAAGCAATTAGTATTATGGGGAGCAGGCAAAAAAGGAAAAAATATTGCCAAACAGTTAAGTTTTCATAAAATACCATTCAAGTGGATCACGAATAATAGCAAGAAAATTGGAAAAGAAATTTATCAGAAAATACTTGAATCTGATAACGCTATAGAGTCAGAAGACAATACTCAATTAATAATAGCTATCGCACATCCTGAAGAGCAGCATAAAATAAAAAGACGCCTGGGTATAAAAGACAACGAAGGTGCTGAAGATTCCTTTTTCTTTTGCTGATACCTATACAAGATTTTACCATTTTACAATTACTTTTAGAATATAAATGAATTCAAACAAATACCATGAGAGTGATTGGCTTGAGCACCTACAGAGGGAGAGCTGGCATCTAGAGTTATTGGTGTCTGGATTTTCCATTTTTCTATTGGTACAGGCATATGAAGGACTCAGCGGTATCTTTTCCTATCTAAATCTTCATGTTGCTCTCAGTGAACAAATTAACGGTTTAGTACGAAGCTTTGTAGGGATTGTAATGATGGGATCCGTCGTTCTAATATGCAACCTAATATTGCATGTATTCATTCGAGGGTTTTGGGTAGGAACGGTAGGATTAAGATCAGTACAAGACAAGATTAATATAGAGTCGTTAGGTTACAGTGAGTTTTTCACAAAAGAACTTAATAAAAGAGTTTCTACTCTTGACAAACTATTAGAAAAACTTGATACGCTAGCAAGTGTAATTTTTGCTTTCACTTTTCTCGTAGTTTTTATGTTCCTCTCTCTCTTTTTATACTTTTTTGTTGCAAGCTTACTTAATTATGGTGGCTCTAATTTGTTTGACAATTTAGATGATGGTATTATAAGAAAAGTACTTTTTATAATAAATGGAATATTTTTTTTTGGTTGGCTTGTTATCGGCCTCATATACATGATCGATACACTATCCCTAGGATGGATGAAGAAGTATCAAAAAGTGAGCAAGCTTTACTTTTGGATTTATAAAATCATGGGCGTCGTTACCCTGGCGTTTTTATATCGAAGTATCTATTATAGCTTAATCAGTAGATTTTCAAAGTTCAGAATACGCTTAGCTCTTTTATTTTATATCTTAATATTTGCACTCTTTCCATTTATTAAATATGATCAATACATCTACTATCCAGACAATGGTAATAATGTAAAACTTGATGATGTACCGTATGATGATACTAGAGCAGAAGGAATATCAATATGGAATGCTTCCATCCCTTCTAAATTTATGAAAGAGAGCTATATGCCTCTATTTGTAAGATACAGGCCCTACCACAATGAGACTATAAAAGAATCATGCTCAGATTGGACACCTACTAAAGCAGATGGATTTAACTCGGGAATAAAATTAACTTCTAATGGCTTTACTATGAATGAAGCATACATATCTGAAGATAATCCTGAAGGCGCTCTTGATTGTTTAGAACAGTATTATACCGTTCAACTTGATTCATCAAAAATCAATACTGACTTTTACCTCTATAGACATCCTAACAATGAAGAGCGCGGTGTAATGACTATTATCGATATAGATTCACTTACTAGAGGAAAACACCTGTTGAATATAAAACGAAAGGCATTTAACAAACAAAAAGTACTTGTCGATACATCTTACATAGAGATTCCTTTTTGGGTGGAATAAATTAACACACTAAATCGAGAACTGCTATATTCCAATCTCTTTTAAAATCCGTTTTCCCATAGCTTGTATCGCAGGAACCGCCACAGAATTACCAAACTGCTTATAAGCCTGAGCATCAGATACTACTATCTTATACTTGTCAGGAAAACCCTGTAGTCTTGCCCATTCTCTAGGGGTCATTTTTCTAATTCCTTCTCTATTTACTTTTCCTTTGATATTAGTTACAGGAGTAAAATCTGAAATCCTATCATCATATAGTAAATTACGTTCTCGGCCCATTCCTCCACAGACAACTGCATTAGCAATACTCTCATGAGGAATAATCTCATATCCAAAACCATTCCCTTTGCTCTCATGGCGAGCTCTATGTTTACGTAGTGTGTCTAGATAAACCTCAGATAGATAATATTTAACTGAGACTTCACTTGGTTCCATTATATCTTTTACGGTCGCGCGCTTAAGAGTTGGCTTTGGGTATTTAAAATTTCTAATTTTTAAATCATTTCTAAACCCCACTATGAAGATCCGTTCTCGATTTTGAGGCACTCCAAAATCTTTTGCATTTACAATCTCAGGCTCAGGCACATCATAACCAAGATCATCTCTAAGCACATTTAAAATGGTAGTTAATGTCCTTCCTTTATCATGACTCCTTAAACCTTTTACATTTTCTAAAAATATCGCTTTAGGCCGTTTAGATTTAATTATCTCTGCTACCTCGAAAAAAAGTGTTCCTCTTGTATCTTCAAATCCGCCGCGACGACCAGCAATAGAAAATGCTTGACATGGAAAACCTGCACATAGCAAATCAAAGTCATCAGGAATAAAGTTTTTAGTAATCGAATTGGTAATATCTCCAAAAGGAAACTCTCCAAAATTAGCTTGATAAGTTTGTTTTGCATATCGATCCCATTCACTAGTGAAGACACATTTACCTTTAAGATTTTGCATTGCTAATCTGAAGCCCCCTATCCCAGCGAACAAATCGATAAACCTAAACTTTGGTTTT
>CALFUQ010000401.1 GCA_937929885.1 uncultured Saprospiraceae bacterium | reverse complement strand
AAGTTATTAGATGCTTCTAAGCTTAATGGTGCTATCCTGATTTATGATGTACAAAAGCAGACTTATTTTAGTAACGATTTTATCGAAGCCAAAAAACAAGTACTCCCCGCTTCGACCTTCAAAATTCCAAACTCAATTATTGGCCTAGAAACTGGTTTAATAAAAAACGAAAATTCAATTTTCAAATGGGATGGAAAAGAAAGAGCCATGGCTCAGTGGGAAAAAGACTTGACGCTAGGAGAAGCATTCCAAGCATCATGCGTACCTTGTTACCAGGAGTTAGCTAGGCAAATTGGCACAGATACAATGCTAACATACTTAACGAAACTTAATTACCCTGCGATGGATATTAGCCAAGAGAATATAGATATGTTTTGGCTAGTGGGAGATTCAAAAATATCTCCGATGCAACAGATCACTTTTCTAGAAAGATTGTATAGCAACCAACTTAAGATTTCTCCAACCACCTCCAGCATCATGAAGCATATAATGAAGATTGATTCTAATGAAAAGTTTTCTTTAAGTGCAAAAAGTGGATGGGCTATTATTGATGATGCAAATATTGGATGGTATGTAGGTTACGTAGAGCAAGAAGAAAACATTTACTACTTTGCTACACGGATAAGTCCTGATACTGATTTTGACATGGGTGAGTTTGTTGCTATAAGAAAAGAAATAACGCTAGAGGCATTCAGGGCTATGGAATTAATCGAGTAAATCTAATTTAGTTTTTCAGCTAAGGCTAAAGCTCTTTGCGCAGGAATAAAATCCTCATCTGCATTTTCCCAATACTTCATAGCTATATCTAAGTAATCTTTCGCTTGACTATCACCTTCACTTTCTAATATCTCAGCCATGAGATAATAATAATTTGGGGTATAAGGTTTCTGATCGATAGCTTTTTGTAATATCTCTTTTGCCTTGTCTCGCTCTCCTCCTTTAAAGTAAATCTTGGATATTAAGTCCTTTTGAAATAGCTTCATAATTCGCTCATCTTCTGCATCTAATACTTTAACACAATTTGCATAATCTCCTTTCTCATACGAAATCAAGACATCAAAAAATTCTGCATATCCATCTCCAAATTTTTGATAAACATCATGACAATTTGCATATCTCTCAGATGTCATTATTGGTTCAAAATCATTGACCACAGATTGAGTATTTGACATGCATTCATACTGCGAAACATCTTCAGGAGAATATTTACCGATTTCCTCTAAAAGATCTTTGACTTTATGCGAGTTAGACGTTGATTGATAAATATCAGCTTTAGAATAAATGAAAGTTGAAATCAACCTAAGCGTATTTATTCGCTTTTTAGAATATTCTTCATAATCTTCAAGTACATTCATAGCATCCTCCATTTGCCCTCTCGCTCTTAAAGTAAACTCCTTTGCCCTAAAAAAAGTTAGACTATCTGTCAATGTCGTAGCTTGAGCAATCCCTTGATTCAGTCGATTACTTGCTGCATCAAAATCTAAATTTTTAAAATCTACATAAGCTATCTTAGTTTGAATAATAGTACTTAAGGGATCTAACGCTTCTGCATCAATAAGTATCTTTTTAGCCTCTGCTATTTTCCCTTGTCTTACATAGATATCTGCATACTTTAGCCTGTCTTGCTCTCTATCTGGAAATTCACTACTAAACCGGTCCAATGTTTTCTCAGCTTCAGCGTACTCCTCATCTTGTAATTGCAGATCATAAAGTGCCAACAAACCTCGTTCAATATTTCCATTTTCGATCGCTTCATTCATTAACATTTTTGCACTGTCAACTCCATAATCAACTCTGTACTTCCCAAGTAACGATTGATAAGAACTAAACTCATATGGAAACATGTTCTTCTTAACTTCTAGCAACTTCCAATACGCATCAATATTTTGAGTTATTGAGTAAAGAATTTCTTTGGACATAAATTGCATACGCTCTGGCAAGGAGGCCCCATACTTAATTGAAGTTTTGATAGACTTAATCGCATCGTCCCGCTCCCCTAAGAGATAGTGTCCCATTGCAACATTTAGGTGACAATGCGAACATGTTGGGTCTTCACCAATGGCTTCCTCTCCTAACCTTTTATATTCTTGTATGTTATTCGCGTCTTTAGCAAAAACTATTTGTGCTTGAGTATAATATTTAAGCGCTTCTACATTACTGGTTAATAATGAAGAAGTGGGCAAGCTGATTTGATTCTCTAGCGTCTCTAATCCATCTGGTATATTTTCTACTATTTGCTGCTTAAGTTTTTCTATTGCTTTAAACGGATCAGTGTCTACTGCATTAATTTCCATAACACTTGACCCATCACGAGAGGAATACAAATTACCACTCAATACAAACTCATTATTCTCCTTAGCGTAGGATATTCTAGTAAAGTAATTGCTCCGCGATTTTTGCGCTATCTCTCTCTGCATGCCTACACTTGGGAGTTTAAAACTTTCCAAACCTAACCCATCATAATGGTCGCTTAGATGAAATTCTGATTTTACATAGAATTCTGGCCGTTGCTCAAGATCAAGCATAAGTAAATCAGAGAAGGCTGGACCCCACCAATCTTCATCCTCTTCTCCTGTAAGATTCTCAAAACTAAAACTAGCAATAGACTGGACTTTATTCAGAGACGGTACTACAGCAGTTATCTCCTTACCTTCTTCATTCATTAACGTGATAGTCTCGCTATCATTTGCACTTACCTCACCTGATCCATTAAACATAAATCCTCCTAAGAAAATCGCAATTATGAAGTTCCCGATTACAACCATCTTAGGCCACTTAATTGTACCGTCCTCTGTTCTAGGAGTTAGCTGACCCTTAAAATAAATCAATGTCGCTACTGCAGGCAAAATTATTATCCAAACTAAAAGGTACTTGTCTACAAAAGAATTGCTCAATCCATACCGCTTAGTAACAAACTCCAAGAACTGAAGCAAACCAAATCCAACAGCTAGGTAGGTACCTAAATATTGAGGGAATTTTCTATCCCAAAGTTGCTGAAATACTGACGATTGCTCTTCTGTGCTCATAGAGTTTACAAAATACTAAGATAAAGGATAGACTTCAATAGGAACAGACAAACAAATAATTTACATCTACTAATTCTCTATTTGCTTTGCTTGTTTACTATTAAAGTATGCTATTATGAGCTTCTTTTAACATTTTCCCCTGTTAGCCTCAGCACAGATTATACCAGCCGCGACTGCAGCATTAAGAGACTCAGCATTAGACTCTCCTCCTTTAGGAATTGAGATTAACTGTGTGCATTTAGATTTAATTTCGTCACTGATTCCTTTACCTTCATTACCAATCACATAGAGCGCATTCTTCTCAAGCTTTTGTTCGTAAAGATTGTCTCCTTCCATAGCTGCTCCATAGATACAATCAAACGAAGAAAAGTAACTAGCGTCATCATCCTCTAAGATCATTAATGGCACCCTCAAAAACGATCCCATTGTAGCTTGAATAGTTTTAGAATTATATGGATCTACGCTCCCTTTGCCAAGAGCAACTGATGAAATACCGAACCAATCAGCTATCCTAATAATCGTTCCCAGATTACCTGGATCTTGTATACTATCACAGAATAGATGAGCTCCTTGCTTAATTAAAGAATGATTAACAGTTAAATCAGGGATTTTGGCTTGTATTAAGACTAAATTTGAAGTCTTTAGACCTGATATCTTTTTCAACTCCTTCTCTGAGACAACTGTAATAATAGATTGGTATTTTTGAGCTATTATGGATTGATTATCTATCCATGATTGGAGTGCAAAAATGTCCATGATTTCTAGAGAATTTGATTCTAGAATTTCAGCACATATTTTGGGTCCCTCAGCAATGAAAAAATTATACTTTTGCCTGAATTTTTTCTGTTGTAAGGAACGTAATAATTTAATTTTATTTAGCGATAGTGGCATTAAGAAAAGTAGTCTTGCTTCAATATTTTAAAACCGAAAGTTACTCTACTTTTCTAACAGTAGTCGCATGTCTCTGCATCTTGTTATTACAATCTTGTGGTAGTACAAAGGTCTTACAAGAAGGAGAGTATATCCTCAAGTCAAGTAAGATAAAACTAGAAGCACCAGAAAAAATAGAGGATAAGGAATTATTGCTGTATGAACTAGCCTCTTTTTACAACAGCAAACAAAAACCATTATCAACAAGATTTTGGAATCCTAGACATTGGTTTAATCGAGATACCGCCATAATCTACAATCAGCTTATTACTGATAACACAGCTATTGCATTTGAGAAATATCTCAAAAACAAAAAAGGGTATTATAACGCCGAAGTAATACCTTCTCCAAAAAGAACGCTATCAAAAATTGATCTTATCTACAATGTATTCCTCGGTAGAAGATATCGCATCAACTCAATTGACTATACAGGAAATGACAAAAAAGTAATTGACTACATCAAATCGATAAAAGAAGATTCTTATATCAAAGAAGGTCAATATTTAGATGCTAGCAAATTTGACTTAGAGAAAGTTAGAATTACAAACTCTCTTCAAAATAATGGTTACCTAAACTTTAATTCCAACTATATAGGACTTGAAGGAGACTCTCTCAATTACGGCACTGATCTTCGTGTTGTAATACTTCCTCCTCTACCCGACTCCCTGCATAAAAAATATACTAATGGTGAAGTAAATGTCTACACAGAGCATTTCCTAAATGACAATCCCACTATTGGTCTTACAGAAAAAGTAGATAGTACCTTGTTTCATGCAGGCGGCGATCGATTTATTGTTAACCCAAATGTTTTGTCTAGGGATATCTTTCTCAAAAAAGGTGAGCTGTATAGAAAGGCGGATAGATTTAGAACCGTGCAAAACCTATCGGATCTTAGTACTTATAAAAACATCTATGTCAATCCTAAATTTAATGCTAAACTAGACACGGTAATTGATTTTGATATTTTCTTGTATCCACATGATAAGAAGTGGGTAGCTGATTTTGGATCTGATTTATTTTACTCTACGCTTAATACCGTCAATCAAGGTGTTAAGCTAATCGGAGTAAGTGCGAACGCAAGACTTGAGAATAGAAATTTCTTAGGAGGTGCTGGACGCTACGTTCTTGACCTTGAAGGAACATTAGAATTCAACATCATCGATTTAGGTGCTAACTCAACTTCATTTACCGCTAACAACTATCTTGAGTTACCTCGATATGAGAAGTTTCTAAATTTCTCTCCACTATTTGATTTAGTAGGATCTTTTGATAAACCTCGATATCAAAAACTAAAAGAAGAATCTAATACTATTCTTAATCTCGGATACAACTATACCAACAGACGAAATCAACTAACAATACAATCCGTAAACGCAACATGGGGTTATGACTATCGCCCAAGCCCTTATAGCCAATTCCAATTAAATCAAATCGGGTTTAATTTTGTAAATACGGAAATACAAGAACCCTTTTTAAGAATTATCGAAAACAACCCTGACATTCTCAATAGGTTACAATCGACCCTATTCACAGGTCTAGTTTTCAAAAACTATTCCTATGTATTTCAAGGCCCACAAGACAGAAAGGGAAATTCATTTGGCTTCGTCGGGAACATAGAAGCGTCAGGGTTAGAGACTTCATTGTTTAATGGAATCACAAATCTTTTTAAAGAAGAAAATTCTACCTGGAGGATCGGAGATATAAATTTCTCTAAATTCATTAAAGGGGAAGTCGATGGGAGATACTATCATCAGATCGATGAGAAATCAAGATTTGCAGCCCGAGCTAATTTTGGACTGGCAATTCCTGTATTCCAGGACTCGCTTGTGCCTTATATCAAACAATTCTTTGTCGGAGGGCCTAACAGTATCAGGGCATGGCAGATAAGAGAACTTGGACCTGGAGGTTTCAGTGATTTACTAATAACACCGGAAGAAGGCCAACCATTTTATCAGACTGGCGATATCAAAATGGAATTTAATCTTGAATATCAGTTTGATGTTATTTGGTATTTAGAAGGTGCATTCTTTCTAGATGGTGGGAATGTTTGGAATCTCAATTCTGATCCGTTAAGATCTAACTCACAGTTCTCAGGAGACTTTCTCAATCAGATGGCTCTTGGTGTTGGGTATGGGACTAGGTTTGATTTTAATTATTTCATTATCAGGTTTGACTTTGGGTATAAACTAAGGAATCCTTTTCCAGACCCAGAAACTGGTAAGCAGTGGGTGCTATTTGATGGTGAATACAACCCGACCAGCAATGTTTGGTTTATGAAGTATCCTTTTGGGAATATTAATATTGCTATAAATTATCCATTTTAGCTAATATCTTCTATCTATCTTTCTACATCTCTATCCTTCTTTTCAATTAACGAGAAAGAGTAAAGAATCCTAATTTATTTTTTTGATCTCCTTATTCAAAAGACTCTTTCTGCCATACTTACTACAGATGGGACACTCTAACATCTTGTGAGTTCGGGCTGGGCAATACTCTCTTCCAAAAAATATAATCTGGAGGTGTAATTTATTCCAGCTCTCTTCTGGAAATAGTTTCTTGAGATCTTTCTCTGTTTTCTCTACATTCTTACCAGTGGTTAATCCCCACCTGTAAGCTAGTCTGTGGATATGAGTATCTACTGGGAAAGCTGGCACTCCAAATGCCTGAGACATCACTACACTAGCGGTCTTATGCCCAACGCCAGGCAACTCTTCTAATGCTGCAAAAGACTCTGGTACTGCTCCATCATACTTATCAATTAAAATCTCCGATAGTCCATGAATGGCTTTTGATTTGCGAGGAGAAAGTCCACACGGCCTGATGATTGATCTGATATGATCTACATCTAGCTTTACCATATCGTATGGATTATTTGCTTCAGCGAAAAGTGCAGGAGTAATTTGATTTACACGCTTGTCAGTGCACTGAGCTGATAACAATACCGCTATTAATAAAGTATATGGGTCCTCATGATCTAGCGGTATAGGCACTGTTGGATATAGCTTCTCTAATAGCTTATGTATCGCCTCTGCTTTCTCCTTTTTACTAATCATAGCGATGTCAGGAATTTCATAGTATCTACATTATCTGCATAACTGCCCAAGGCTGGCATTTGCGATGTACCTAGAGGAATTGTTTTTAAATCATTAAATGCCAAAGAAGTACAAACACATTGTAGTGAATCCTGATCTTGCAAAAGTTGTTTTTCTAATGTTACTAGATCAGTATAATACTCATAATTAAGATTTGCAATCCGTGAAGCTATCTGATTATCTTCTCTCAGCAGTAGACATCCATTACTTAGAAATTTCTCCTTGTTCAGAATAAGAATGGCATAGTTATAATCAAAGTTATTTTTATACTTACTGTGATTTATAATTTGTTTGAAGGAATGAGTAATTTCTAAAAACTGATCAAAATTATACCCCTCAGGAACATAGAGTTTTGAAACACTACGACAGCCTAAACCGAAATAATCGAATATATCCCCACTCAAAGACTTAAGCTCGTCTTCTGATTCCTTTCCAGATAAGACAGCTATGCCATTTCTGTTCTTACGAATGATATTAGGATACTTACCAAAGTACTGCTCGAAGTAAAGCGAGGTATTGTTACTGCCAGTTGCAATCACTGCTTCGAAATCTTTTAGCCTATTTACCAATTCGAAATACTCACCTACTCTTGAATCTAAGGATATTAGCTTGTCTACTAAAAAGGGAAGAATTATGTTATCCTTCTCCGATAATTTCATAATTGCTTTATGTCCTGTTACAAAGCAACACAGCATATCATGAAACCCTACAGCAGGTATATTACCAGCTAAAATTAATCCTACTTTTTTAGGTGGTTTATTATCATCAATTGCATATTGCTTTGCCCACGAGGTGAGTAAGTCTTCATTCAAAAACTGAGTAGCAATAGATTTTAATGCTTTGGTAGTATTCTCTGGGGTAAACCATCGATTCTTTAAATGGCTTAACTCGATGACGGCCTGTACAGCTTCGTCAAATTGCGATAGATAATTTCCCAACCTCCCTAATAGATTTATCCTTTCTACGACTGTCAACATTCTACTATTTCAATTTAAAGGTTATCTTTTCGATTTTCGAGATACTTAGTCCACCGCTCTATCACCTTGCTCATATCTTCTGGTAACTCTGTCTCAAAATGCATCCGCTCCCCTGTCCGAGGATGTATGAATCCTAAAGACTTTGCATGAAGTGCTTGTCTAGGAATTTCTTTAAAAGTATTAAATACGAATGCCTTATACTTTGTAAAAACTGTGCCTTTACATATTTGATCACCACCGTACTTCGCATCACTAAAGATTGGGTGACCTTTGTATTTCATGTGTACCCTTATCTGATGAGTACGACCAGTCTCTAATTGACACTCTACTAAGCTTACATAGTATAAATCTTTAAGGACTTTATAGTGTGTTATTGCTTCTTTACCTTCATCTCCGTCTGGGAATACCTTCATTGCTCTACGATCTTTTTGGCTACGTCCGATGTTTCCTTTTATCGTACCAGTCTCTTCATCAAAAGAACCCCAGATAATTGCTTGATATTTACGTTCGATAGAGTGATCAAAAAACTGCTTTGCCAATTCTGACATCGCCATCTCTGTTTTTGCTACTACTAACAATCCAGAAGTATCTTTATCAATCCTGTGGACTAAGAATGGTCTGTTGGTAGGATTACCATCCATTACAGGTCCGTCTTGCACACCCATATGATGAGCCAGAGCATTGACAAGCGTACCAGTATAGTTCCCAACTCCTGGATGAACTACCATACCTGGACTTTTATTGACGATCAGAATATCTTCATCTTCATAGATAATATCAAGTGGAATATCTTCTGGTTGGACTTGGTGGTCTTCTTTAGGAGGCTCTGGTAGCACAAGAGTTACTTCCTCTAAAGGCTTTACGATATGATTAGATTTTACCTTTTTATCATTGACTAGTATATGGCCTTGCTTGATACCGTTTTGTATTCTGTTACGTGAGACCTTCTCCAATCTATCCATCAAGAATTTATCGATACGCAGAGGTGTCTGGCCAGGATCGACAATTATAGTTCTGTGAAGGTAAAAATCGTCTTTGACTTCTGGATTGTTTGCTGATGTCTCATTCATATTAGAATCCAAAGCTAATGCCTATTTGCCATCTTAGGAGGTCAATCGGAGCATTTCTGAAATCTAAATCATTAATAGTGAGGTTTTCGTTGGGAAGATCGTCTGGCAATGCATAGAAACCATTAGAACTGCCACGTAGATAACTGCCTTTAAAATTTAAGTAATATATTTTCTGGTAAAGATTCATTTGAAACCCAGCAGAAAAGCCATAACTAAAAGAAAACTTACTGCTTTCTACGGCAAAATCAATATTCTCATTAGTATCTATCAAGATTACTGAAGTCCCTGACAGTATCATTTTAGCACCCACTAAACCCTCAATAAATGGATCAATTATCGGTACATTATTAAATGGATAATACCTAGATATAAAATCTAGCCCATAGATGCTTGTACGTGTTGTTTGTAAGATATCACCTATCGGTGCTGAAACTCTATAAAATTGACCGTAGTAAAAGTCCAATCCTACAAAAGTTGGGCGTTCAGGTTTAGTCTGGTATAATAACGTACCACTAACCCCGATCGCCTGAGTATTCATTCGCTCTCCAAATGTATTCTGTGGAGTCATATACTCTAAGCCGAACTCAGCCAGTCTTACTCTGAAAAGTTCTATATCTTCATTTGTCTCATTGGTTTCTGTCTGCGCATAATTTATCGTAGAAGAAAAAAATAAAACTGACAGAAAAAATAACTTAGAATACCTAAATGAACTTAACATTGATAACTTCTATTAACATTGCAAAAGAAAAACAATTAAACGAGTTATACTATGCCAGATAAAAAAATAACGTTTGATTCTATATGCGTCCATGATGTTGATAAGGCATATACCACAACTCCGCACCAACTGCCCATATATGCTACTTCAGCATTTGAGTTTTCTGATATTAATGAAGGCATAGATATATTTGATGGCAAGAAAGCTGGGCATGTTTACTCTAGATATGGTAATCCAACCATAGAATCTGTAGCCAATAAAATCGCAAAACTCGAAGCCTTAGGAAGTGATTTAGATGTTTTCGGGATTATGACTTCGTCTGGCATGTCAGCTATTGCTACAATGCTGACTGGATTGTTTGAATCTGGAGATGCAATCCTTACCCAGCCTAATCTATATGGCGGCACAGCAGAACTAATTGACAAAATATTTAAGCGTCAAGGGATCGAATCTATCTTACTAGATCTTAGCAATCTAGATGAGTTAGAAAAAACGTTGTCAACACATAAAAATATAAAAGGAATCTATTTAGAGTCACCTACTAATCCTACCCTCTCTTGCGTAGACCTAAAAGCAATCGGAGAAATAGCTAAAGCGAATGATGTATTCACAATGATCGATAACACTTTTGCTACTCCTTATTTGCAACAACCTCTTTTACTGGGAATTGATTTCGTGATTCATTCTACGACTAAATATCTTAATGGTCATGGCAACGCAATTTCTGGAATAATAATCGGTCATAAAAAAGATCACAACAAAATATGGTCAGCACAAAAACTACTCGGGACTAATTGTAATCCATTCGATGCATGGCTGGTTAATAATGGCATCAAAACTCTATCGCTCAGAATGGACAGACACTGCGAGAATGCAAATAAGCTTGCGCAGTATTTAGATGCTCACAGCGAAGTACGCTCTGTTAATTATATAGGTCTACCCTCTCATCCTGATCATCAATTAGCAAAAAAGCAGATGAAAAATTTTGGCGGGATGTTAAGTTTTGAAGTTGGTAATTCGTTTGATGATGCAGTGGCTTTCATGAATAGAATTAAATTCTGTACTCTTGCCCCAACGCTGGGCAATGTGGATACGCTAATTGTGCATCCTGCTAGCATGTCTCATCGTGGCATAGCCAAAGAACTAAGAGAGGCAAATGGCATTACGGATAATCTGGTTAGAGTGTCAGTAGGGATTGAAGGTTATGAAGATATTGAAAGGGATGTTGCGCAGGCGTTGGGGTAAGGACTTCTCCTTTACACCGCATCCTCTCTAGACCTCTCCTTTGAAAAGGAGAGAAGATCTTGACACTAGAGCTGCAAGAAGAAATTGATTTGAATTTTCAGAAGATCTTTCTATAAACTCAAGATGAAAAAAATTGAGAAATAATTAATCTCCTCTTTCTAAATTTACTGTCGATCTTAACCCTAATTCTACTGCATTCAAATTCTCAATTTTACCGTTGGCAACTTCGAAGGTTAGGATTGTTCTAAACTTATGGAATCCTACT
>CALFUQ010000400.1 GCA_937929885.1 uncultured Saprospiraceae bacterium | reverse complement strand
AAATTACGATACATCTTCTCATTGATATAAGATACCAATTTAACGCCAAGTATAAACCCAATTACAATTGCAGGAACCAAGGGTAAATCTAATTTTAAAGATTCCATACTTACTGTCCCCCACACAAAAATGTGAAACGGCAGCTTAAAAAGATTGACAACAAAAAACAGCCATCCTGCGGTCCCTATAATTTCATTTTTAGGAAGGTTAGTTGCTAAGAAAAATAAATTTGCAAATGCTCCTGCCAAATTACCAACCATCGATGTAAAACCTGCCACCAATCCTGACCCTCCACCAAACAACCAATTTTTAGGAAATTCTTGATTGGGTTTACGATCTCGCCAAAACATCAAAACAACACTAACAAGAATAATCACAGACATCCATTTCTTAAACTGCAACTCTGGCAGATCTTTGCCTATCCATACACCGATAAGCACACCTATTAGCATAGCAGGTAAAAACTTTTTAAGGTAAGACCACTTACAATGTTTGTTGTAATAAACTACCGCCATGATGTCTCCTATAATCAGCAAGGGTATTAATACACCAGTAGAAACTTTTGCACCATATACCAACGCCATCAAAGGAACCGATACTATGCTGAGTCCTTTAAGTCCGCCCTTTGATAATCCTAAGAAAAGGGCACCAGCCATAGCGATTATAAGGTCAGCTGTACTCAATAGATAATTGTTTAATTGTTAATCTTAAGTCGATCACTTAATAAGCAACCAATGAAAATATGTTATCAGAAAACTTATTGATCTTTTCCTTACCATTTAAAAAGGCTAGATCAACGATAAACGAAAATCCGATAACCTCACTACCTGATTGCTTGATTAATTCTGCCGTAGCAGCGGTAGTCCCTCCTGTAGCAAGTAAGTCATCATGAATCAGTACCCGACTCCCTGGTTTCAAATCGTTTTTATGGATCTCCAGCGTAGCACTGCCATACTCCAAGTCATAACTATAAGCAATAGTCTCGCCTGGCAACTTACCCTTCTTACGAATCAAGATGAGAGGAATATCTAACGCCTGTGCTATCCCTGTCCCGAATATGAATCCCCTACTATCTATAGCACATATTGCATCTGGCTTAAGCCCTCTCGCGTGATCCGCGAATGAAGCTGAGATATCTCTAGACAATTGCGCATCTAACATTAGAGGTGTTATATCCTTAAACACAACACCATCAATAGGGAAATCTGGAATATCTCTTATTGCTTCTTTTACTCTTTGGGTTATTTCCACTTCAATATATTTAGGTGCACAAATGTACTTTTCAATTATCTATATTTGGACATTATACAATTATAATATGGCTATAAAATCAAAATACTTTCAAGATCATATGCATGGTAACATCTGTTTTGGGTGTGGCAATTTTAATAATGAAGGGCTACAAATAAAAAGCTACTGGGACGGAGACCAGACAATCTGCAAATGGCACTCTGATGAAAAATATCAAGGATGGAAAAACATTTTGAATGGTGGTGTATTAGCATCCGTTATAGATTGTCATACTATGGCTACTGCTTCAGCTCATGCATACAAACTAGAAGGCAGGACTTATGGTTCTAAGCCTGATTACAAATATGCAACAGGAACCCTCACCGTCAAATATCTCAAGCCGACTCCTAATGACAAAGAAATAGAATTAAGAGCCAAAGTAACAGAACAACGAGGCAAAGTATCGACCATTGTTTGTGACGTTTATGCAGATGGAATTAAGACCGCAGAGGCAAACGTCATCGCAATTCGGGTAGTTGATTCTTCAGTTGAGAATGATTCTGTATTTACATAGTCTCGCACTTTCCCAACCTTTATTCGTTGGATCTACTTAATTCTTTGATTGGTTAATTTCTGATAATAAGTTATTCTCAAAGTTTAATAAAAGTCCAACCTTTAAAATGTAAGCTTCCAAGTAGTTTGGATCTTGAGCTAGGTGAGCATCTCTTTATTTTCTAACTTAAATTAAGTATCGATTTATTATTAGTGTATATGTTAGTGAACTTCTATAAGGAAAAAAGATAAAATCAGGAAATCCATTAATCCTTTAAATCATGGTTTAGACAAAATTTAAAGTTATCATTGTACTTCATTAATTGTAATTCATAATGATCAAAATCGCAATAGCTTTCCTTCTACTTACAAGTTTAAATCTTAGTGCGCAGCCAGATAAAACAGAAATATTAAAACCTATCAAATCATTATTTGATGGCATGAGAGCTGGTGATAGTACAATTGTAAGAGCCGCTTTTATCAAGGATGCAAGTATGCACAGTACATTCTTAGACAAAGAAGGTAAGAAACAGCTGCGTAAAGGTTCACTAGATGCTTTCGTGACAGCAGTGGGCACTCCTCATGATGAGATTTGGGATGAGCAGATTTTTGTTTATCGTGTAGAGCAAGACGGCACACTTGCATCAGTGTGGACTGAGTATACTTTTTATCTAGGGGATAAAATGAGTCATTGTGGTGTCAATACTTTTCAAGTAGTAGATACTGAGGATGGATGGAAAATATTAAACCTCACAGATACGAGACGAAAAGACAATTGCAAACTCAAAACCTCCAACAAGTAGAAATGTTTCTATTAATTTAGAGAAGCACCAAGTAAAAATTTAATTATACTTAATTAATGTAAATTAGAACAATGGGAAGCGATCTTCAAAACATGCCTTACTTCATTAAGCCCTCTTTAAATTTTTCTCCAGAAGAAAAAAGGGAAGCTTACGAAACTGCACAGAAAGGCATAGCTGCGAGTATAAAATCAGATGATCACCGCATCATGAAGATGGCAACAATAAATAGTATACTGAAAACATACCTTCCATATTACTATTGGGTTGGGTTTTATATAGTAAGAAACGAAAGATTAGAGATAGGTCCATATCAAGGGACTATGGGTTGCTTATACATTGATTTCGACAAAGGGGTATGTGGTAAAGCTGCAACAGATCTTAAAACTCAAATTATAGAAGATGTAAACAAACTTAGTCAAGGAGACGAACACATCTCATGTGACCCTCACTCTCACTCAGAGATATGCGTACCAGTCATAAATAACTCTGGCGACCTTATAGCAGTATTTGATGTGGATAGTACCAATCGCTCTTCCTTTGACGAAATAGACCAACAATATCTAGAGCAGATTATGTCCGAACATTTCTAATCAACTAAGCTTTATGCTATCTTAATTTTAAAGTCTATTTTTCTGGAAATATTCTACGATTTTCACCTTTAGAATGATAAGATACTTTCTCAATTTACTACTTGCATTTATCACTCTACCCTACTTGTTTTTCGCAATCCGAAAACTTAGGAAGACCATTCCAAGACTGCCTAATGCCCAAGATGTCTCTGGAAGAGCTGGAGAAGGTTATAACAAAACATTATCTGTACTCTTTCTGGGCGAGTCTGCAATCGCAGGTGTCGGAGTCGATTCTAATGAAAACGGCCTAGGAGGCCAAGTATCTAAAAACTTAGCAAAACAGCTCAAGGCTAATATTGATTGGGAAGTTGTGGCACACACAGGATATGACGCTGAGCAGGTGATTAATATACTACTACCTAAACTTAGGGTAGACCCGTTTGATTTGATTTTAATTCAGCTCTGCGTTAATGATACTATGAAATTAATCCCACCTGTCTACTTTAGCCTAAGAATCGAAAAAATAATAAACCACTTAAAAGAAAAATATCCAAACACTAAAATTGTCTTTGTAAACAATGCACCAATAAGAGATATGTCCTTCCCTCTTCTGGTTAAATTTATATTAGGCAATATCATCGATGAATATGGCAAGGCAATCAAACACTTAGTAGATCAGCATCATGACCTCTACTTTATGAGTCGAAAGTTAGAATTCAGCGAATGGCAAACTAGATATCCAAATAAACCTAGAGAAGAATTTTTTAGTGATGGGGTGCATCCTTCCGCTTTTACTTATGCGCGTTGGTCAGAGGATATCTGTACCTATATAATTACTGAGAATATCTTTTCATCTAGTGTATAAAAGATCTAAGGGACTTTTAATTTTTGACTTCGTTGCATCAGTAATATGAGTATATATCTGAGTTGTCTTGATAGAAGTATGTCCAAGCAATTCTTGCACATACCTTATGTCCACACCATTCTCTACAAGATGAGTTGCAAAACTATGTCTTAACATATGAGGCGTAACTCTTTTTGTAATCCCTGCGCGTACAGCACTTTTCCTAACAATATTTTGAACACTCTTTGCCGAGTACTTACCTCCTGTCTGACCTTCAAAAAGAAAATCTTTTGGTTTATACTCTTTGTAATAATGACGCAACTCAATAAGAACATCTTGTGACAACATCACAAATCTATCTTTTGCTCCTTTGCTATTACGGATATTTAGAACCATAGTTTCAGCATCTATATCTGATATTTTTAAATCAAGCAACTCTTGAGATCTTAGTCCAGAACCATAAAGTAGTTTCACAATGCATTTATGCTTGATGTTATCAATCTTGTTCAGGATCTTTTTGATATCAGATTGGGATAGATATTTAGGTAAAGACTTAGATTTCCTTTTTGGATACAGAGATTTAAGAGCAAGCGATTTATGATATTTAAATTTGTAAAATTTATCTATAGCACTTAATATTTGTTTTTGAAAAGAAGGGCTTATGGATTCAGTAGAAATTAAGTGATTGATGTAGTTAAATATATTCTGCTCATCTACTGTAGCAAGATCATATCTCCTAAAGGCGTAGAGGAATTTTGCTAAGCTTAGCTTATATGCCTTAACAGTTGCATTCGCATAACGCTGCATGATTAAGTGTTTTACAAACTCCTCAAGTAAGTCATTGATTTTGTGTTGAGTTGCGGTTATCATACTTAAAAATATGAAAACCATTATCTTAATTACTAATAATCAATGAATTAGATATCAACCACAAAGTTGATAACCGAAACATGTATATATTTGAGATAACCGCAATGCGGTTATCATGATGTTACCTACCATAAGAATGAAAAAACTAAAGACGAAATACTACGATATAAATAAAGCGAGACTCGAGAAACTATCTAAGTATGTCATTTTTTTATCACTCATAATTAGTGGTTGCAATTCAAGCAAATCAAATAATAGCAATAAAGGATATATGTATCAAGAAATCGAAAAAGCTATTTTGGCAAAAGCATCTAACGAGAAGAATAGTCAATATGCTACACAAATTAGTAAAGAATATTTGAAATACTATTCCAAAGAAACTGAAAGCACCAAACTGAAGATGTCTCAACTTGT
>CALFUQ010000399.1 GCA_937929885.1 uncultured Saprospiraceae bacterium | reverse complement strand
AGCACATACTGTTTGCTTTATTAACCTCTTCTAGGATACCTTTGCTCTTAACGCCTTTCATATTTAGTCCAATCTCAAATCTTGTTTTAGTGGCAGGAATAAGCATGGCAAACTGCTTTTTTCGCCTCATGCTTACATAAGCTTTCTTAGGAGAGACCTCGACATCTTTTCCAAACTTGGTAATTTCTTTGTGCAATTTGTCATAGATAGGTTTTAATGATTCTTTACCCTTATATTGATTTATAATAAGGCTATACTTGTTATTTTCTGATCCTGCATCAGCAGCTCTCGCTTTCATCGCTATTAAGTTCGCATAGCCATGTGTCAGGCCATGCTCTCCCTTTAAGTATGTCAGATATTCTCCATGCTTTACAAAGTTTTTCTTCTTGACAATTTTTATCCATTGATCTAATGACTTCCCTGAATTATTTTTCAGGTTGTCCATCATTGTTTGTAATGCCTTGTCTACTTTTTTAGCCATTATGGAAAATTTAAATATTATCTGATCCAAGTATTCTCACTCCGTTTTCTTCAACGAGATAATCATCCTCGATCCTTATCCCTCCAAAATCCATATTCTTTTGCAACACTTCATAATTGATAAATTCAGTATATAATCCTTCTCTCATCCGCTGCTCTATCAATTCTGGAATCACATAAATCCCTGGCTCTATGGTTATGACAAAACCTTCTTGAAGCTTTTTACCTAATCGTAATGATCTAAGCCCAAACTCTGTTGATTTAAGAAAGCTCTCAGAATAACCGACATACTCCTCTCCAAAGTTTTCCATATCATGCACATCTAGTCCTAGCATATGCCCAAGGCCGTGAGGAAAAAATACCGTAAATGCTCCAGCTGCAATAGCCTCATCTGCATTTCCTTTCATCCAGCCCAAATCAATTAAACCTTGTGTCATAATCTTAGCAGTATGCAAATGCACATCATAATATTTGACTCCTGACTTGCTCATGCTGACGGCTCCATTATACATAGCTTGTACTAAGTCATAGATGCTTTTTTGCAATGAAGTAAATTCTCCACTTACTGGAAAAGTTCTAGTAAGATCACCACAATATCCGCTGGGTAACTCAGCTCCGCCATCATATAATACCATATCTCCATCTTTCAGCACATTACCGTAATAATGATTATGAAGCGTCTGTCCATTTTTAGTCATGATGGCAGGGTAGGCGAATTGGCAATTGTTCTCCCAAGCAACTTTACTGGCAAAAGAAATCAATTCAAATTCTGACATCCCAGCTTTAGCGTTTTCTTGTACAGATTTGTGCATAGCTCTAGAAATAGATGATGCTTTATCTAGATGTTCTATTTCTTCAGATGATTTAATAGATCGTTGAGCGATTACAGCTTGCATAAATTTAATGGAAGGCTTCAATGCTTTTGTGCCTGTCCATGCCCTTAGCTTTAGAGTGTGCTTATCTCTGTATGGTGGTAGATAGTGGGTTCCATCACCTATAAAATTGATAAGTTGCGAACTTGGCTCGACAAGAGATATACCTACTTGCTCAGCTAATTCTGACATTTTAGGAGTCTTACCTATCCAAATGATTGTGTCTATAGTTGGGTCATCTCCAAACAAGATGGTTTCATCCTTGTCAATATCAATGATAGCATTTAGTCCCGCTTGTGAGATGCCTATGTAATATAGGAAAGTACTGTCTTGCCTGTAATGGTAGGTATTATCTACATAATTCATACTGGCTTCATCATTGCCCATTAAGAGCAACTTGCCTGAGCCGAATTCCTTTTTTAGAGCTGCTCTACGCGCAGCGTATATTGCTGAGTTGAATGCTATAGCTGATCCCATATCATAAATATAAAAACAATAATCCCTAAGCGTTTAAGTTAGTCTGTTAAGGAGTGATAGTTAACTTATTCTGCTATCAGCTTTGACATCTGATTGATTGTCGCTCTCATGTCCTTAGGTGGGTTACATTCGGCAGAGACGGTTTTACCATCTAATCCTTCAAAACTTATTTTATGTGCGTGTAATGCGTGACGCGTTAGCAGTGGTCGTTCTACATCATACTTTTTAAGCTTGAATTTTTTGCGCTTTATCGATGATAATTTAAATTCATTAGAGTAGCCATAGATTTTGTCAGCAAGAATTGGTGCTCCTAGATATGCAGCATGAACCCTAATCTGATGAGTACGTCCTGTTTTAGGCATAAACTTAACTACACTAAACCCCCTAAAATTCTGCTCAACTTTATAAGCAGTTAGTGAGGCTTTGCCGTCTGCATTTACATGTTGCTTACCTTTGCTTGCAGGTAAGCTTTGGATTGGTTGATCTACTTCACCTTCTTTACTAGATAAGTTACCTTCTAGTATTCCTATGTATTCTTTGTAAACCTTTCTGTTTTCAAATAAGCTACAAGCATGCTTATGTGACCTTTCATTTTTAGCAAAGACCATTACACCTGAGGTCTCTTTGTCTAAGCGGTGCACCATAAATATATCATCAACTTTAATCTGCATGAATTGCAAAGCATTAGGAATCTCAGGATCCCATCTATCAGGCAAGCTTAGTAATGGGGCAGATTTATTGATAATAATATAGTCTCCATCTTCATGAAGTAGATCGTATTTTTTCTTTTTCATGAATTACTTTTTAAGTCACTGAATTTCTTCTTGCCACCAAGAAAATAATTGGTGATTATGTTTCCCTTAAATCTGCCGCTAAGATTTTCAGATCCTATCGAGAGGTCTTTCAGGCGATTATTAAATACTTTGCGCTTATTGAGTAAACTAAAGAAGCTCCCGTAAAATGAAAAGTGTGCTCTTATAACTGCAAAAAATGATGATGCGTTTCCTTGCATCAAAAGCCTCAGTCCAGCTATACCATCGAGTACTAATCGAGTTGGTATTTTCCAAAGAAGCTTTCTTTTTTGTTCGTTTTTAAGTAAGAGTGCTAAGTTGTTTCTAAAATTTAAATAAGTTTTGTTGCTCGACTCGTATGATAAAGTACCACCTCCTAGATGATATACTGTTGACTTAGGTGAGTATAGAACTTTGTATCCTGCACGCTTTACTCTCCAACATAAATCTATCTCTTCCATATGCGCAAAAAAGTCTTTATCAAATCCACCTAGTTTTTTAAATAATTTAGTCCTTATAATCATTGCAGCACCACTTGTCCAGAAGACTTCACATTCGTCATCATACTGTCCCTCATCTTTTTCTACGGTGTCAAATATTCTACCTCTACAAAACGGATATCCTAAGTTGTCAAGATAACCTCCTGCTGCGCCAGCATATTCAAAGTGATCAGGCTGCTCGATTGATCTTATCTTAGGCTGTATGCATCCTATGCTTTTATCAGCTTCCATGATTTTAACCAGAGGGTCTAACCAGTTTTCTACTACTTTTACATCAGAGTTTAATATAACAGTATAGGTTGTGTTTACTCCTTTTAGTCCTTGGTTATACCCTTCAGCAAAGCCTAAGTTTTTTGGCAAACTATTGACCTTAACTCCAGGGTGCCACTCTTTAATGTACTCCACTGATTCATCTGTTGATGCATTATCAATTACAACTAAGTCCACTCTGTCTCTTGTAGAAAATTCAACATCTCCCAAGTAAGCTTCCAGATATTCTACTCCATTATAGTTTAGGATTGCGATAGTACAATCTGCAAGATTTTGATTTAAGTGATATGATTTAAAGATTTCTCTGACTCTGGCCTCATCAGCAGCTAGCGCTAGCTTAAGCTGATTAAGATCATCAAACTTATTATCCTCCCTTACAAATTCAATAAAATGTAGAGACACTTTTTTAGTATAGATATTCTGATTAAAATCAAAAATATTTACTTCTATTACTTGCTTAGCTTCATCATCAATAGTGGGCTTAGTCCCGATGTAAAGCATACCATCATACATGACATCTTCAACCTCAATCTGCACAGCATATATTCCTTTTGCTGGTACCAGTTTAGATTTATGAAATGGCTCAATATTAGCAGTCGGAAATCCAATAGTATGCCCGAGTTTTTTACCATGGACAACTGTGCCTTTCAGTATGTAAGGATGAGCTAAGAGTTTATTAGCTTTTTCGATGTATCCACTATTAATGGCTGCTCGGATTTTAGTAGAGCTTATTGCAAGGTTATCAATTTCCTGTTTTTCTATTTCTACAATTGATAGGGTGTCTGATTCATAAGTTTTAAGTGTGCTAATATCTCCTTGCCTATTGAGACCAAACTTGTGATCGTACCCAATGACAATATATCGGGGATTAAAGTTGGTTAAAAGAAAACCTTCAATATACTCCCTAGGGCTTATCTGCGAAAACTCAATAGAAAATGGCGCTATAACCAAGTGATCTATTCCTGTTTCTGAAAAAAGCTCCATTTTTTCTTCAACAGTATTTAAAAGTTGCATAGTGTCATCATTAGGGTAAATGACCTGTCGCGGATGAGGGTTAAATGTGATAACTACAGATTCTCCATCGCACTGTTTCGCTAATTCTTTAACGCTCTCTATGATTTCCCGATGACCAGTGTGCAGCCCATCAAAAGAACCGATGGTTACTACGGCCTTTGTGAATACTGGGAGACTATTAAGATCATGGTATATTTTCATGCGGTTTCTTTCCTCACTTGATAGACAAAGGTATCAAAATCAGACCCTTTATGCCTACAACTTTAATCAAAGCTATAATGTTATATTTTTGTACGCAAATGGCACAGATTAAATGATTGATAACAATAAAGTAGTAGAGGCGCTAAGATCGGTATTAGACCCAAAGTCAGGACAAGATATAATCATGGCTAAATTAATATCTGATCTAAAGATTGAGGGTCAGAAAGTATATTTCGCTCTAGATGTAACTGGTGCAGATAGCAATGTTAAAATGCAACTCCATCAAGCTTGTATGGATGCTATACTTAAAGCATATGCAGATGCTGATGTCCATATCCATATGAAGTCTGCTGAGAAATCTACTCCTGTAAAAGACTCTGTGTTACCTCAAATCAAAAATATAATTGCCATCGGTTCAGGGAAAGGGGGAGTAGGTAAATCTACTGTAAGTGTCAACACAGCATTGGCTCTTAAGGAGAAGGGATTTAAAGTTGGTTTATTAGATGCAGATATCTGGGGGCCGTCACTACCTACTATGTTAGATCTTAAAGGTCAAAGGCCAAAAATTAAAGATGTATATGGCAAACATAAACTTATCCCAATTGAAAAATATGGGCTCCATGTTATCTCTATAGGATTTATCATAGAAGCTGAGCAGGCGGTTGTCCTTAGAGGGCCAAGACTTGGTGGTGTTATTAAGCAATTTATAAATGATACGATCTGGCCTGATCTTGATTACTTGATTATCGATCTTCCTCCAGGAACAGGGGATATACAACTTACACTTGTCCAGACGGTGCCAGTCACTGGCGCTATTATAGTTACGACTCCACAAGAAGTGGCTGTGGCGGATGCTGTGAAAGCGATGAATATGTTTATGATAGAAAACATTGCTGTGCCGATCTTAGGAGTAGTTGAAAATATGTCTTGGTTTACCCCTGCGGAATTGCCTGATAACAAGTATTACATCTTCGGTAAAGGAGGAGGTAAAACCCTCGCTAAGAAAAGTAAGTCGATGATACTTGGTAAGATTCCACTTGTAACTGCGATAAGAGAGAATAGTGATGTAGGTACTCCATCAGTCCAAAAAGGAGATGAGACCAAAGAATATTACATGACCATCGCCGAAAACCTCATAAAACAGGTAGAATTAAGAAACGAACTCTACGATCCAACGAAAATAGTAGAAATCACAACTAGATAAATAGTAACTTTACAATATGTCTTCAGCTGAGAAACAAGAGCTTATTAAGCAACTAGATGCTGCCCTCGATGATTTACGCCCACACCTCAAAGTAGATGGTGGGGATGTAGAAATCGTGGATGTGACCGAAGACCAACAAGTAATGATTAAATGGTTAGGTAATTGTGAGATGTGCTCGATGTCATCCATGACGATGCGCGCAGGTATAGAGCAAACCATAAAATCTAAGTTCCCTCAGATTAAATCAGTGGCAGCAGTAAACGGTATCGGATAAGTGAATAGGGTCGAACTAGTCAATCTCATAAAACAAAAACAATCTTTTCTTTCAGTCGGTTTGGACTCTGATCTTACTAAGATTCCTAAACACCTGCTCAGTGCAGACGATCCTGTTTTTGAATTTAACAAAGGGATCATAGATGCTACTCATGATATTACGCCTTGCTACAAAATCAACATAGCATTCTATGAAGCGATGGGTATAAAAGGGTGGGAGACGCTTGCTAAAACATTAGACTACATACCTGATAATATATTCACCATCGCAGATGCTAAGCGTGGAGACATCGGTAACACTTCTAAAAAATATGCAGAAGCATTCTTTAAAGAGTTTAGTTTTGATTCTATCACTGTAGCACCTTACATGGGTCGTGATTCGGTAGAGCCTTTTCTAGAGTTTAGTGGTAAGTGGGTGATTCTGCTTGCGCTTACATCTAACAAAGGAAGTCAAGATTTTCAGTTTATCAAGAAACCTACTGGCGAACATCTCTATGAAGAGGTGTTGCGTATTTCGCAAACCTGGGGAGAGAATATAATGTATGTCATCGGAGCTACTCATCCTGAGGAGTTTAAGAATATTAGATCTCTTGTGCCTAATCACTTTCTATTAGTGCCTGGAGTGGGTGCACAAGGTGGCTCTCTAGAGGGAGTTTGTAAGTATGGTATGAATGAAGATGTAGGGTTATTAATTAATTCGTCTAGAGGAATAATTTATGCTTCCGATGCAGAAGACTTCGGAGATGCCGCTAGAGCAAGTGCTTTAAAACTCCAACAAGGCATGTCTATGTTACTAGGGTAGGAGCTATTCTTTTTATGAAAGTCGTTGACTCATTTAGTTTTCAAGGAATCAAAGGTTTTAAGTTTGGGAAATCGCTTTTTGGAGTACCTAAATTATATTCTCATGTATATTTTATAGATGGTCTGCTCATCGATACAGGTCATCGAAGAATGGGAATTGAGGTTTTAGATCAGATAAAAGATTTACCTGTAAAACAAATATTCATTACGCATCACCACGAAGACCATTCTGGCAATATAGCGCTTTTACAAAATCACTTTGACTGTCCAGTCTATGGATCTCAACTGTGTAGTGAAATGATGAAAAGCCCACCATATATCTCGTTATCACAAAGGATGACATGGGGAGATCGCCCATCTTATCATGACATTAAGGTTGCTGGTGATTCTATAGCTACTAAGAATTACAATTTTCAAATCTTAGATGTTCCTGGTCATGCGAAAGATATGGTAGTCTTGTATGAATCATCTAGGCAATGGCTGTTCAGTGCGGACTTATATGTGAATTCTTATATCGGTTACTTCTTAAAAGCTGAAAGCATGTCACAACAGATAGATTCAATAAAGAAAGTGCTAGAACTAGATTTCGATATTATGCTCTGCGGTCATAATCCACAATTTAAAGGAGGGAAAGCTAAGTTGGAAAAGAAGCTCAAATTTTTAGAAAAATTTCAAGATGATGTAATTAATGAATACTTAAGAGGCCTGACTGATAATGAGATACTCATTCACCTAAAGCTTAAAGAATATTTTTTTATCAGATTAATTTCAGGTGGTGCACTTTCAAAGCTTAATATGGTAAGGTCAGTCATAAGGGATTATCAAGATAGTGTTGTGAAATAAATAAGTACTGATGTGTTGTTACTAAATTAAGATTGTATGCGTTTTTAGTAAAACAACTACTTCATGAGAAAGACAACTTCCATTTCTATTCTTATAGTTTTTAGCCTATTACTATTTTCTTGTGAACAAGATCTTGTAAAAGAAGAGGTC
>CALFUQ010000398.1 GCA_937929885.1 uncultured Saprospiraceae bacterium | reverse complement strand
GTCGAGTAAATTTGCGGTGTTGATTATTCTTCTTGTGGGTGCTTTCGCCATTGTGATTATACCCAAAGTAGGATTGCTTAATCATCGTTACTTCCTGCCTATAATTTTGATTGGTATGATTTGGTTTTTGGACTTGCTATATCAGTCTTCAATAAGTTTAAAGAAAATTTGGATTCTGACCTTAGGAGTAATTTTACTAAGTGGTAATTTTTGGAAATACCCCGAAGGAGTAGCTATGGGATGGGATAGCACCCTGGGTCACTTGCCCTACTACGATTTGCTAGATGATGCACTAGCATATATTCATACGAATGAAATAAATCTCGAAGAAGTAGGAACGGCATTCCCAGCAAAAAATAAGATTGGTGATATCTATCTAAGTGATGAAGAGGGAGCGTTCACTGCATTTGATTTGGATAATGATAAATACATTTTGTACTCCAATGTGATGAATGATTTTAATAAGGACCATTTCTTCGAACTTGAAAATTTATGGATTCCAGTTTTCAAAAAAGAAAAAGGTAATATTTGTATGATCCTATATCGCAGACAATGAGAAAATTAAAGCTAGCAGAGTTAAATAGAGATAAGGTAAGTGAGTATAAAGCTAAAGCTAAGATACCTGTAATAGTAGTCCTTGATAATATCAGATCTGCTATAAACGTAGGGTCAGTGTTTAGGACAAGCGATGCCTATCTCATCCAGAAGATATATCTCTGTGGTATTACTGCAAAGCCCCCTCATAAGGAGATTACTAAGTCAGCGATTGGTGCCACCGATTCTGTAGAATGGGAATATTGCGAAAGTACACCGGACTGTGTGACACGGTTAAAGGCGGAAGGAGCTTTTATGATTGGAATTGAGCAAACAGATAAATCTCAATCGTTTGACAATTTTAAAATTGATTCAGAGAAAACCTACGCCTTGATTCTTGGTAATGAGGTCAATGGTATTTCCGATGAGGTAATTCCTTTATTAGATGTTGCACTAGAGTTACCACAGTTTGGCACCAAGCATTCTCTTAATATTTCTGTATGCGCAGGTATTGTAATCTGGGATTTTTGGAAAGCTATGCGGCTTCGATAAGTTCAATGCTTAAGGCTTAAAGTTCAAGTTGAACTTTAGTTTTGACTTCAATATCAATTTTTATTTCACTCAAACTTCGATTTCAGCTTCCCAGTCTACCTAGGTTTTATTTTAGAAATCGCCTGTCCAATAATTTTTGGTTCTTTATCCATATCTGCGAGTGCAAATTTTATAGCTTTCTTAATAAGCGACTTAGTTTTTTGATTTTTGAAATCCTTAGAAGTTTTTATGGGGATATGTCTTATGAGCTTTCCTGTTCCTTGTAACAAGTTGTCAACATCATCTAAAAGTGCTCCTTTGTTAAACCCAAGATTAAGATGATGAGCATAAATAGGTATATGGCAAAACCCATCAGCCAATCGCTCAGAGATTGTATAGACACTTGTAAGTGCATGCGTATGATAAAGCATCTCATTACAATCAGGATACATACTGATTATTAACTGCCTTAACTCAGCATATAGACTTATCAAGTTAGAATCCTTCAGTTGTAGATAGTAAAGAAAGTCATCATGAATAGTACGTTGAGTTTCAGATTTCTTCAATATTCAAAAGATTGAGGCACAAGTAAATTAAGTGAATAAATCATTATAAATAGACTTTATTGGCTGTTTAACACCGTTTCGGTAAAAATTCACCCTAACCTAAATAGGGGATATAAACGAGTTGGTGTCTTATTACCGACAAGCCCCGCTTTAAGATTACAGACTAGGAATAATTGTTCAGAAATGGAGAATCAAGCAGAAGCTAAATTACAGGAAACCTTAAATGGGATATCACCTAAGCCTAATATCCACCTTAAATTGCTTACAATATTTCTTTCACAATTTGAAACTGATGTGAAGGAATTAGAGGAATCTGTAACTAATCAGGACCATCAAACTGTTTTCCAAACAGCCCATAAACTAAAATCAGCGTTAAAAATATTTGATCATGATATGTTTGATCAGGTCTCTCGTTTAGAGAAATATGGAGCTGATAAAGAAGACTTTGATTTAATTAAAACGGAGTATTCTAGCTTTAATAAAAAAGTTCTCAATAAAATTCCAGTACTGCAAAGTGTTAAGGATAAGCTAGAGATATCCTTATCTGATTAATACTACACTGCAAGTATTCTTACCTTTTTACAAGTGCTATAGCTATCTTACTTAGCCCTTAACTGCTATCTATCTCCAAGATCGATTTAGAAATCTTAAATTTATTTTATCTAATTGTCTCCTTTCTAAAATGCTCATACGTTATGAGGATGTAGAGAGTAATATTCAAGTTTATAAAAAAAATAATAATGAAAGAATTTATGATGATTTTCCATGGTGGAGATTATGAGAGTGGAGAACTTTCACCTGAGCAGTTTCAAGCTAAAATGGAGCTCTGGAACAAATGGATAGAGGAACTGAGAGCTGATGACTTATTCGTCAATGGTCATGCACTTAAAAACAAATCAGCACAAGTAGCCACCGAGGAGTTGGTGATGACAGATGGTCCTTTTGTTGAGTCTAATGAATTGGTCACTGGTTACTTTGTGGTTAAAGCAAAAGATTTAGATCATGCTAAGGATTTAGTTTGCGGATATCCAGATTTTGATCTTGGTGGTAAAGTCGAGATAAGAGAGATTCAAATATTTTAGTGTCAGACGAAGAGAGAAATATCAACAGCGTAGTCGATAAGTTATTTCGACAATCCTATGGTAAGATGGTATCACTTTTCTTATCTAAGTATGGTACTTCCAACTTAGAGTTTATAGAGAATGCGATTATGGAGTCTTATTACAAGGCAATGAAAAGTTGGCCCTTTAACGGCATACCATCTAATGGGCAAGCCTGGCTTTATCGCTCGGCTAATAATTCTTTAATCGATAGCCTTAGGAGAGCTAAACGCATAAGCTCAGATGAATTAGATCTATCAGGAATTAAAGAAGAAGATATAAGTGATGAGAGTATTAGAGACCCTGAGTTAAAATTGCTTTTCTTAATCTGCCACCCAGCGCTTAAGAAAGAAGATCAGCTTGTATTTATGCTTAAGACACTTTCTGGATTTGGGGATCATGAGATCAGTCACGCCCTTATGCAAAATAAAGCTACAATCAAGAAGCGATTACTTAGAACTAAGGCATGGATTAAAACCAATAATTTAAAGTTCGATTGGCCAGATGAACAAGAATTAAAAAGTAGGTTGGTAATGGTGCACAAAGTATTATACCTACTCTTTAATGAGGGATTCTATTCTTCACATCCAGAGTATTGGATAAGGAAAGATTTATGTCTAGAGGCGATGAGACTTTGTAAGTACTTAGTCGATCATAGACTGGCTAACAATGAGACTTATGCATTAATGTCATTGATGTGTTATCACATATCGAGGTATGAGAGTAGAGTAGATGATAATGGACATATTATTTTATTGCAGGATCAAGATCGTACTAAGTGGAATAAGTACATGATTAAAATGGGTAATTTTTATCTACAAAAATCAGCTAAGACCTCTTCTGAGAAATCTACTTATCAGATTGAAGCCTTTATAAGTGCTCAACATTGTCTCGCAAAGAATTTAAAAAGCACCAATTGGAAATTATTAAGAGAGCTCTATCAGATACTTTATAAAAAAGGAAAGGCGATTATTGTTCTTCTAAATATTATCATAGTGAATCTATATTTAGACAATGTCGAAGAAGCAAAGTTGCAGTTTGAAAGTATAGATGTAAGTAAGCTTAAGGGAATTAAAACGACCTACTATATGGTTGGTATGAAACTCTATGAAAAACTGAAAGACCAAATGCGAACTGAGTTAATGCTACAGCAAGCAATCCAGTCTAGTGAGGGAAGTAAAGAATCAACATTCCTAAAATCTAAACTAAAGAAAATAAAGAAAGTATGATCACTACTCAGTGATCTTCCAAATCAAATATTATTTACTAATTAAAATTTATGAATTATGACAACTCAACAAGTTGCCGATAAGCTGGTATCGTATTGCAAAAAAGCAGATTGGGATTCTGCTATTAAAGAACTGTATGCTCCTAATGCAGTAAGTATCGAAATGCCTGGTGCCCCTAATTTTCCCCCTAGAGTAGAGGGTATAGATGCCCTTATGGCAAAGGGTGAGCAATGGAATGGAATGGTAGAGAAATTTCATGGTATAGAAGTAGATGGCCCTATAGTGGCTGGAGATCATTTCTCTTGTACTTTTCGGATGGATATTACTATGAAAGGTATGCCACGAATGAAGAATGAAGAAGTGGCAATTTATCAAGTTAAAGATGGAAAAGTTATATCCGAGCAGTTTTTCTATCCTGTTAAGTAGGTTGTTGTAGCTAAAATGTTATTTCGTTTTGTATGGCTCTCAGATTAATTTCTGAGGGCTTTTTTTGTTGTAGACCACTTTAAAGGCTAAATATGACCAAAAAACGCTTAATAGCAACAGATAACATAATTACTTGACTATGTGCTTAGGGAAGTAAAGGGTAGAAGGGTCTTCTTAATAATTATAAACTCTTTAAAAAGATAAAGATGGTAGTTAAGAACATTTCATCCACTTCCACTTCAGAATTTAAATCGCAGCTTTCGACATTACTCTCTTCTGGATATAAGCCTACACTGGCTTTAGTATTCAGTGATGGGGAGTTTGATAATAGAGAAGTTGCCCAAGCATTAAATGACTTTTCCATTCAGTATATAGCTTGCAGTTCTTCAGGCGAAATCTTAGATGGTGCTACCTACGCTAAAACTATAAGTGTTAGCTTCTTTGATATGGATAAATCATATTTTCATATAGTACGACAGTTTGTAGGTAAGGATCAATCCTATACGAAAGGAAATGAACTGGCTAATATCGCCTTAGATAAATTTGACAATCCAGCTTTCATAAGCTTGTTCACATTAAATGTTAATGGCGAAAAAGTTATAGCTGGGCTTAAAGATGTTTTAGGTGCTGAGCCTCAGATCTATGGTGGTATGGCAGCTGATGAAGTTACATTTAAGCCATATGTATTTACAAATGAAAATATTGATTACGATGGTTTTCATTCTATAGTGCTTGATGGAGATAGGATCGAGTTTAACAGTTTAGCAATAGCAGGGTGGGAGGCGATCGGAACTGAGCATACTATTACTAAATCCGAAGACAATGTTATTTATGAAATTAATGAGGAACCAGCTTTAGATTTTTTCAAAAAGTTTTTTGGATTTTTCTCTGATCCTTTATCTCAAAATGATGAAGTGACAACCGTAAACTCTCAATACCCTCTGCAGATAATGAGAAAAGATGGTGCAGTCTTAAGAGCACCGCTTAATAGTGATGAGGATAGTGGTACACTAATTATGGCTGGACCCGTCCACCAAGGTGAAAGATTTAAGTTTTCTATTGCACCTGGTTTCGAAGTAATAGATGAAACAATTGAGAGCTTTAAGAAATTTAAAAACCAAGTCGATCAGCCAGATGCAATTATTCTATTTAGCTGTAAGGCAAGACATTGGGCATTTGGTCCAATGATAGATGACGAAATTGCTGCGCTCAACGAATTATGGAATGTACCATATCATGGGTTTTTCACTTTTGGGGAAATAGGTAAGAATGTAAATGAAAGCACAAGATTCTTTAATGAAACTTGTTGTTTAGTTACTTTAAAAGAGAAGTAGTCATCGATACGAAACAAGAATTATTACTTAAAAAGATAGCGTCTTTATCGATTTCAGATGAGGATAAGGAATCTATTCTTAAAGATTTTAAATCTCTCCAAAGATCACTTGCTAAAGCTGATTTCAAATTAAAGCGCACAGTAGTCGATAAGGATATAGTTGCTAATGTACTTAAGCAGAATGTTGATGCACTCCAGCAAAAGAATGAAATTATAAAAGAGCAAGTCGCATTCAAAGAACAAATCCTTGCAAATGTAAATCATGAATTAAGAACTCCACTCAATGCAATAATTGGAATGTGTGGTTTATTACAAAATACCACACTTGATAATAAACAGAAAGAGTATACAGATCTGATAAAACGATCTAGCAATAGTTTGTTTATAATTATTAATGATTTTCTCACAGTAAGCAGCATGAAAGCTGGCAAGTTCGAACTTCGTAAGAAGCCTTTCACATTACATGAAGTCTCCAGCGATCTTTATAATATTTTTTCAATTCAGACTGATCAATTAGGAATAGATTTGATTATCGATGGTGCAGGTATTTCCAATGAAACTTTTTTAGGAGATGCAACTAGGATACATCAGATTTTTCAGAACCTTCTTAATAATGCCATCAAATTCACGAAGGAAGGATATGTCAAAATGAGTTTTAGGTTAAAAGAGGATCTTGGTAAAAACAAACTTATTGAATTTATAGTAGAAGATACGGGAATAGGAATTCCTGCTGACAAGCAAGCTGACATATTTGATTCGTTTACACAAGCTCATACAGCTAGAGATGGTGGCTATGCAGGTACAGGCTTGGGCCTTAACATTGTTCGATATCTTATACATGAAATGGATGGTAGCATTTCTTTAGAAAGTGAAGAAAATGTTGGATCTAAGTTTATAATTGAAATTCCATTCGAACACATCGAGTGTAACCCTTCTAAGAAGAAAGATAAACTTGAAGAACAAATTATACCTGATCATTGGAAGGAGTTCAACATTTTAATGATTGAAGATAACAAGGCTAATATCTTTTATGCGAAGGAACTATTCAGACGGTGGGGATTAAATCTAGCAGTAAGTGAAAGTTATAAAGCTGGATTGAACAAAGCTATTGGGCAGGAATATGATTTAATTTTATGTGACTTAAATTTTCCTGATGGATATGGCTTAGACTTAATCAAAGAAATAAGGACTAATCAAGCGGCAAAAAGTAATAAAAGCAAGATCGCTGTTATTACAGCCAGCATACTAAAGTCAGATAAAGATAAAGCTGCTAAGCTAGATATCTATGGTTATGTGGAGAAGCCTTTTTCGCCTGCTAAGTTACTTGCAGAATTACATAAGATATTTGATTCTCAAAAAGAGAACATTGATCTAGCTACCGATAAAAAAGATCGACCAACAGGTGTCTATTTTAAAGAGAAGTTAAACAAAATATCTTCTGACCCAAAAGTCCACTTAGAATTCCTCAACATATTCTTATCCCAGTTTAAACAAGATTTTGGGAGCTTAGGCGAGGCAGTTTTAAAAAGAGAATACGAGGAAATTTATAGCATTGCTCATAAAATGAAATCTTCAATAAAGTTTGTTGATAGTGATATGCATAAGCATGTTAGCTTATTGGAACAGTATGGTCATAAAAATGAAACTTTCGACTTGATCAACAAACAGTACCAACATCTCTTTAGGAGATCAAAAATGACGATACCTGAGTTAGAGACAATTGTTGTAAATCTTTCCACATCTCTAGATACTTAGATAGCTTATATCTAAAAGTCAAAAAAATATTTCAATAATTTATTTTTTGAAATGAGTACAAAACTCATTTGAACTGCTTATAAGTGCATAGCAGCAGATTTATATGAAGCACCATTACATCTCTTCTATCAATGCTTTGATAGAAATATTAATTAACCTATTAAAATTATAGAAATGACAAACGTTAGATTAAATATTTTTTTGGTGCTAAGTATCTTTTTTGTCGGCTTGCAATCTTGCTCAGAAGATCAGGAAATAGCCTCAGATTTACTAGCTACGGAGGATTTTAGAACTCAGGGCAATAACCAAAATGGACAAGAAAGAGGTAATAATAGACCTGATAGAGGAGGTAATCCCAATGGTCAAAACGACTCAGAAACTAGACAGCAATTGTTAACACAATGGTTAGATCTGTATTTAGAAATGGATAGATATGCGACAGGTATGCGACCTACATCGACTTCTAGAGCGTTAGCATATATCCACTTAGCTGGGTATGAGACTTTGGTGCCTAATATGGAAGGATATATATCAAACTCAAGACACTTACCAGGTCTAAGGATAGAAGATAATATCAGAGGAGAAATAAATTATGGAGTTGCACTCAATGCATGTTATGCAATAGTATATAATCACTTCATGCTAAACTTACCAGATCGTTTTTCTGTAATGGTTGAGGCACTTAGAGATGAATCATTGAATATCTTATCTAGAAATGAAAATGATGAAGTAATAGAAAATTCTACAGCATGGGGAGTGAGTATTGCGAATCAAATAATTGCTTATAGTCAGACAGATGAAGTTGCTGAGGCTCAGATATATGATCCACAACCTATATCGTATGTGCCTCCTACAGGAGACGGTTACTGGACATTCTCTGCAGAACCTGAGAGAGCACTATTCCCGTTCTGGGGAGATGTAAGAACGTTTGTAATATCTTCTGAGCAAACCTCAAGCATACCACCGATAGCTTATAGTACAGATCCACAAAGTGCTTACTACTTGCAGATGGTAGATGTGCAGATAGCAAATGATGAAGCAAGAGCAGAAGATGGTGAGGATTTATGGATAGCTGAGTTTTGGAGTGATGATGTAGAAGGATTGATGTTTAGCCCACCAGCAAGACAGATATCAATTGCAAAACAATTAATAGAAAGGAATAACATTAGTATGAATGAATCACTACATCTGCTCCTGAAGATTGGCTTTGCACTTAATGATGCAGCGGTATCATCTTGGGCTGATAAATATGAGCATATGGTAATGAGACCAAGTGTTTTCATCCAGAATTTTCTTGATCCTAATTATCAGACTAACCTATATACTTTGATACCATGGCCTAATCCAACATTTCCTGCATATCCATCAGGCCATTCTACATTTGCTTCGGCAGCAGGCGGTGTATTCATAGATTTCTTCGGGAATCGGGTTGACTTCACGGATAGATCACATGAAGGGAGAACAGAGTTTAGAGGTACACCAAGAAGCTTTGACAGCTTCGAAGAAATGGCTGAAGAGAATGGTTATTCTAGATTACCACTTGGTGTGCATATGGAAATGGACTGTGCAGAAGGTTTAAGATTAGGATACGAGATATCCGATGCAGTGAATGAGTATAATATAAGAAGACAAAGAACTTAAAGTAAAATAGTGTTCTGGTTTTACACGAGGTGAATTAATTAAGTTATTTCACTTCAATCGGCAGAAGTACCTAGGTGCTTCTGCTTTTATTTTGTTATAAGTTGAATGAACGGTTTATTAGATTTAGGTTGTTTCAGCATCTACCATCTGAATGCAGACCGCTAATAACTCCGTTGCTTTTTTTAAATCTTCTATTGGTGGAAGGGAAGGAGCGATTCTTATGTTCTTATCTTCAGGATCATTCCTGTAAGGGAATGCAGCTCCTGCTCCAGTCAGCTTAACTCCTGCTTCAGCAGCTAGCTCTACTACTTTTTTTGCCTTTCCAGGATTAGTATTTAGACTGATAAAATACCCTCCTTTAGGGTTAGTCCATTCTGCGATTCCTTTACCTCCTAGTTCTCTTTCTAGGATTTCCAGGACTGCATTAAATTTCGGTCTTAGGATTTCAGAATGCTTTTCCATATGACTATAGATATGCTCTATAGTCGGAAAGAAACGTAAATGCCTTAGTTGATTTAATTTGTCTGGGCCAATAGTTTGCTTACCCATATGCTCTCTTACCCAATCCATATTAGCCTCACTGCCAGCCATCATTGCAATCCCCGCTCCAGCAAATGTAATCTTAGATGTAGAACCAAAAATAAATACCCGATCAGGGTTACCTGCTTCCTTGCAAACAGTTAAGATGTCTGATAACTCTTGAGAGCTATCATCGATATGATGAACCACATAGGCGTTATCCCAGAAGATTCTAAAATCAGGCGCAGCAGTTTTCATAGTTGCTAACCTCTTAATCACCTCAGGAGAACAAACGCTCCCTGTAGGGTTGCCATATTTAGGGACAATCCAAATTCCTTTAATTCTATGATCCTCCGCAACAAGCTTTTCTACTTCATCCATATCTGGGCCATCTGGTCGATTATCCACGGTGATCATGTCTATCTTATGATGTTCACATACTTTGAAGTGGCGATCATAGCCAGGAGAAGGACATATAAATTTTGGATTTTGGAGCAGCCAAGGGGTTTGATCTTGTACTCCATGGAGTAGTGCTCTTAACACAGTGTCATGCATTAGAGCAAGACTACTGTTACCACCAATAATAATTTCAGAGGTGCCCACCTCCAAGAACTCAGCAAACAATTTCTTAGCCTCAGGTAATCCATCTAGCCCACCATAATTTCTGCAATCCGTCCCGTCTGCCGCTAAATAGTCATCACTGCCTACTAAGTCTAACATAGGTAAGCTGAGATCCAATTGTTGAGCACTTGGTTTTCCTCTAGTCATATCTATTTTAAGACCTTCTGCTTTAAATTCTTCGTACCTACTTTTGATCGTCACTGTTGCTTCCATTAAGTTATTGATTGAGTGCAAACATATATTTGTTTACTGTATGTAAAAATATTAAAATAGATAATAATATTTGGTGAAAATGGGATATTACTATTTTTTCAAAAAGCTTATGTAATATTCCTTTTATCGAAAAACAATAGTGTTTCTTCAAGATGTGCTTCCCAATAAGGCCATTCGTGCCCACCAGAAAATTCTTCATAGATGTGTGGGATGTTTGCTTCTTCTAATTGTCGATGTAATAACCTGTTTGGCTCCAGCAAGTCATCTTCTAACCCACAATCAAAACGTAGGCTAGGTAAGTGATCTTTGTGTTGAATAATTTGATTCACTACGTCTTGATGTCCATTTGGATTGTTAATCATATGGATATTCTCCTCGACGAATGGTTGTAAGCCTTCCCACTTTGTAATAGCTGAGTGAGCTGATATAGCTACGAATAGATTATGATACTTAGCGCCTAGCAGTAGGGCGCCATATCCGCCCATTGACAGTCCAGCAATCGAGTAAGGGCCTAGCTTAATTTTCTCTCCTATTACTTCTTTGACTAGAGCAGGGACATCTTCGACTATCCATTTTTCATATGATTCGTACTCATGCGATATGTATCCGCTACCATCTCCCCAGAGACCATCAGAAGGCATAGCAAGGATACAGGGTTTGATTTTACCATCTTGTATTAATCGCTGTGTGGTCCTATGTGCTCCCGCTTGCATCGCCCATGAAGACGCACTTCCATAAACTCCGTGGAGCAAGATGTGCACTGGAATATTATTATGGCTATTAATCTCTTTTGGTATAAATAGAACAACATTACCTCTGCGTCCCAAGTGTTTACTTTTTACAGTGACGAATCTTAAACCATCACTTTCAAATCTTGGGTCTGATATTCTTAAGGTTCTAAATTGTGATGCCATATTGAAAGGAATGCTGCTTACTGCTCATCAAGTTACGTAACACTGTTAGTTTAATTATTTTTCCAGAAGTAAGAAGTGAATAAAATAAGGATCGTAAATAATTCTAGACGACCAATAATCATCAGGATAGATAAGAAGACCTTAGAAAAATCATTAAGTTTTGCAAAAGTATCTACTGGTCCTACATCCCCGATTGCAGGTCCTACATTACTCAGGCAAGACGCAGCTGCTCCTATAGCGGTAATGAATGGTTGATCAAGGCCTTGGGTCTGTGTCGCCATCACGAATGTGGCAAAGATGAATAAGATGATATAGAATAACAGAAATACCAGGATCTGCATCATGACTCCACCTTTGACGATCTGTCCATCTAGTTTTAATCTTATAATTGCTCGAGGATGAAGGATTCTTTTAAACTCTAATAATCCATTCTTAATAAAAACTAAATGTCTTATCATTTTAATCCCGCCACTCGTAGAACCTGCGCAAGCACCCATAAAAATTAAACACAAAAAGACAATTACAAATCCAGGGCCCCAGCTTGTATAGTCAGCTGTTACATAACCTGTTGTGGTAATAATCGATAAAGCATTGAAAGAAAAATATCTGAATGATTCTTCGATTCCATAGTCTGAAGTGAAATACAAACTTGCAGAACCCAAAAGGAATATTAGTGGAATCAATTTTAAGTAAAATCTAAACTCCTCACTAGCCCAAGCATTTTTCCATCGACCTTTGAATAAATAATAAAGGATAGTGTAATTAGTGCCACTGATGAAAATAAAAATCATGATGATATACTCGATAACAGGACTGTTATAATATCCTATACTCGCATCCTTGGTAGAGTAACCACCAGTCGCCATAGTAGTGAATGTATGATTGATAGAGTCAAAAGGAGTCATCCCTCCTAACCACATCAGCAGTAAAAAACACAAAGCAGTAAGACCAATGTAAATGATCCATAATCTTTTTGCTACTCCAGCGATACGGGGATGCAGTTTTTGGTTAGATGGGCCAGGTGTCTCAGCGGTGAAAAGCTCTACACCTCCAATACCAAGAATAGGAAATATCGCGACCGTAAATACGATAATACCCATGGCGCCTATCCATTGGCTTAAACTACGCCAGATTAGGATGCTCTCTGGCAAAGATTCTATATCGTCAAAAATGGTAGCGCCTGTGGTTGTAAAGCCACTAGAGCTTTCAAAAAGTGCGTTAGCAAAATTTATATTGATATCTGAAAATAAATAGGGTAGTGCTCCAAATAAACAAAGTCCTAACCATCCAAATGCAACGATAAGATAGCCTTCTCTTTTTCTTAACTGACGATCTACTGTTTTTAATAAAGTAAGAGGACCGCCAACGATTAGACAAAGCAAAGTTGAAAATAAGAAACTTAGAAAATTACCATCATTATAGTAAAGAGAATACATGAGGGGTATAAAATTAAATATACCCACAAAGACTAGGATGATACCTACCGTCTTAGCAACAATCTTAAAGTTAATACCCAATTATTTGAAAATATTTTCAAGTGATTCTAATTCTCCTGGCAGGGCAAATACAATAACATGGTCTGAGATTTCTAAAACAAAATCTGATTTAGGAATGATGCCTTTATTGTTTCTTACTACTCCAGCGATTACTGCCTGACCATGCATGTCTATGTCACATATTGATCTGTTGACTAGTGGACTTTCCGAACTAACCTGGTATTCGATTATATTTCCATCTACTCCGTGGAAGGAAGCGATTGCTTCTACTTTTCCTTTACGTACATGTCTGTAAATCTCGTTTGCGGCAAGTAATTTTTTATTAATAATAGTGTCTATACCTATACTTTGAGAGATGTGAGTATATGCGACATTATCCACAAGCGCAATTGTTTTGTACACTCCAGCTTTCTCTGCATTAAGACTTGCGAGTATGTTCGTCTCAGAGTTAGGTGTTAGTGCTATGAAGGCGTCCATAAATTCTAGTCCTTCTTCTTTTAGCAGATCACTGTTATTAGGATTCGCCTTGATGACAAGAGCGTTTTTTAAATGCTTGATAAATCTTTTACAATCCTTTTCTGATCGCATGATGACTTTTACATCATAGGTGTCTTCTAAAGCACAGGCTGTTTCTAATGCTAGCTTAGAACTGCCAATGATCATCACTCGGCTTACATTGTGTAAGGACTTCCCGATGTAAGCATTTAGAATGGCTAAGCCATCATTATCACTTGCTAAGTATATGTGATCTCCTGATTTTATTATTTGCTCAGGGCGTACAAGTATTGTTTCATCATTTCTTAGTACGCAGACTACTTTGATATGATAATCTGTAGCTTCATCCGTCAATGCTTTAAATTGCTTGCCTACAAGTTTAGAGCTACTATCAGCAGTAAATCCAAGTACAGACACTTTACCATTTTCAAAATCAATGAAGTCAGTAGTAGAGACTCTTTTAAGTAGTCTGCCAATTTCTTCTACTGCTAATTTGCCTGGAGAGAATAATTCATCTACACCGAGAGAAGCAAAATGTTCTCTTGGGATCTCCTCGAGATATTCCATGCTGTCTGTTCTGGCTAATGTTTTTTTAGCCCCTATTTTTTTGGCAATAAGGCAGGCAAGTATATTGGTAGCATGAGCAGTAGCAACTGCGATAAAAAGATCTGCTGAGTGTGTGTTAGCCTGTTCTAGTATTTCGTGAGAAGAGCTATCGCCAAGCACCGTCCTTACATCAAGATGTTCTGCAGCGTAACTGAGTACTTCTTCGTCTTCGTCTATGAGCGTGATATTTTGATTTTCATCTACCAGCATCTCTGCTAGATGAAAACCCACGTCTCCAGCTCCTGCAATTACTATGTTCATGATTTATAGTTCGTAGTCTCTTTAGCTGCAAAAGTACATGAATAAGGAG
>CALFUQ010000397.1 GCA_937929885.1 uncultured Saprospiraceae bacterium | reverse complement strand
AAATCATCTGAATGCAGGTGGCCCATTAATTTCTTAGCTCCACCACCTTTCATATCTGTATTTTCCATAGAGGTCATATCTATTGTAAATGATCCTCCAGTTAATTTACCTGCTGTAAATTCTAATGATCCGCCACTAAGTTTTATGGTTCCAGAATGAGAACCTACTACTTTCTTTCCTGTCCAGTTTATAAAGCTGCTCTCTGTATCTACTGTAGATGTCGTAGTCTGAGCTGATAGGTTTACCGCCACTGCTGAGAATAAGAGTATACAAAAAGCTGATATGATTGATTTAATATTTTTCATTTGTTAATTGTGATTAATGATTGACATTTAATTTACGTTGTATACAAAGCAATTTAAGACCTTTTTGTTCAGCAAAATTAAATTGAAATTTATATTTAATTAATAATTAACAAAAGGTTGGTTTAGTATGTCCCAAGGATAAGTGCTAATTTAGAATACAATGGATATTCAATATTATCTAGATCTAGTTCAACAAGACAAATTGGCAATCATGGTCTTGCCTATCTTTTTCTTAGTGATCTTCCTAGAAAAATGGTACGACCATCGAAATGAGCTTAATCTATATGATAACAAAGACTTACTAGCTTCTCTAGGTATGCTTTTGATTACAGCTGTTGTAGAGTTTATACCTAAAGTTCTCGCTTTTATTTTAATTGTGAATTTACATGCTATCAGTCCGTTAGCTGATATAGTAGGTAGGCAATGGTGGGCATGGCTGATACTCGTTTTTTTAGATGACTTAAGTTATTATGCTTTTCACCGTGCAAATCATGAGGTAAGACTATTCTGGGCAGGTCATGTATCCCATCATTCTTCTCAGCATATGAATTTTGGGACTGCACTTAGACAAGGTGCTGGAGAACGGATCCATAAATATTTTTTCTGGTTATGGTTACCGCTCTTAGGATTTGATGTCATTATGATTTTTACCGTGATGAGCATTAACCTGATCTATCAGTTTTGGGTACATACTGACCTGGTAAATAAGTTTCCAGCTCCTATAGAGTATGTATTCAATACTCCTTCTCATCACCGAGTTCACCATGCATCTAACATCCGATATCTAGATTGCAATCATGCTGGTATGTTTATTATCTGGGATAGATTGTTTGGGACTTTCTCAGAAGAATTAGATAAAGAGAAACCTGTGTATGGTTTAACAGAAAATATCCATACCAATAACCCAGCGATAGTAGCTACTCATGAATATGCATCCCTAGTAAAGGACGTATGGAATGCACCAGGCGTATTAAACAAACTTAAGTACATATTTTATGCTCCAGGGTGGAGCCATGACAAAGAAGATAAAAGGGCTAAAACCCTCCGCAAAAAACTTAACCTAGCTTAGCCAACTCATCAGCTACTTGCTCAGCTTCTACCCTTTTGAGATCACTAGCTTTTCTATCTTTTGTCGAAAGATCATACGATTCCTTCAATAAGCGTTCATATTTCTTCTGTAATTCCTTCTTAGGGTCTTTCTTAAATAATCCAAACATTTATTATATCATTTAATAATTAAACACACATAATCTGCAATAGTTGACAAGATCACACTTTGAATAATAAATCGTTTTACATTTGCGACTTAAAATTATAAAACAATGAAGATTATAAAATTATTAGGCATGCTCATGATCATATCACTTATGACTGTATCATGTGGTGATGAAGAACCAGTAGAGGCAGGGCCGACGAACGCTGAACAAATACAAAAATATATTACCGATAACAGTCTAGATGCCATAGAGGTCGATGATACTGGTATGTTTTATGTTGTTTCTAAAGAAGGAGATGGAGAGTTTCCAACCCTGCAGAGTAATGTTACGGTCCACTATCATGGCACATTGGTAGATGGTACGGTATTCGATTCTTCTCTTAATGGAGATCCGCTTACTTTTCCTTTAACAGGAGTTATTGAAGGATGGCAGCTTGGTATTCCTAAATTTTCTAGAGGCGGGGCAGGTAAATTATTGATACCTAACACGCTTGCATATGGTGGCCAATCTAGAGGTGCAATACCAGCATTCTCAGTATTAATATTTGATGTAGAGTTACTAGATTTCTAAATAACAGAATTCAAGAAATAAAAATGGGCTGCCAGAAAAATCTAGCAGCCCATTTTTTTGTCTCTAATTCTTCTCTACTTAAGAGTAGATACTTTGTGAGTTACTTGAGCTTTATATTTTTCTCCAGTAACTAATTTGTAAGCTGCTACTGCATCTGCATTCTTACCTAACTTCTCTAAGCTTTGTGCCTTTGCATAATTTACTTTATCTGTATCAGCGATACTGCCAGCAAGTGCTTTGTCGAAGTGCGCAACTGCGCCAGCATCGTTACCTCCTTGTACCATACTCTTCCCTACATAGTAACTAACATCTGCATTAGATGCTTTAGCTAAAAACTTTTCACCTATTGTTACTACATCAGCATATTTTTTGCCACTATAAAGTGAAGTTATAATTCCCTTTGCTCTTTTTTCCGCATCTGCCGCTTTCTTAGCTTTCCCTTCTGCCTTTGCTTTACCTGACCCTAAGAAGAATGCATCAATAGCTTCAGAATATTTCCCTTGATCTTTTAATACTCTTGCTAAACCTATGTAGTTAGAAGAGTAAGTATCTGACATCCCAATCCCTTTATTAAATAATCCGTTTGCTTCGTCAAATGCTTTTGCTTTAAGCTTACTCATACCTAAATTGTAGGCAGCCATAGCTCCATTCTTTTTTGCTAACCCCATTACTTGTTCATTGTTAGCTTCTGTTGCTAATTGTAACGCTTGCTCCATCATAGGGAAGCCTGTAGCGTAGTCCTTAGTTTTAAGTGCTGCTAATCCTTTATTGTAAATTCCTGCTGCTGTAGGTGCTGCTGCATCCTGAGCTGATATAGAAAAA
>CALFUQ010000396.1 GCA_937929885.1 uncultured Saprospiraceae bacterium | reverse complement strand
TAAGTATATTTTGAAAGCCATGATTCTTATGAGCCTTTAGAGATCTGGTGTTGAGCTCAGATACTTCAGTGATCATTAAATCAAAATCATGCCCTGTAGTTTCTTTTAAATGATCATACATTTTATAAAAAAGACCTTTCCCACGATACCCTTTTGCGATGCAAACTTGACCCATCATAAAATACTTGCTATTAGAAAGTAATTTCGATTTATAAGAAAGTTTATCAATTTTCTCAAACATAGGTTTGAGAATTTCAATTTCGTCTCTCATTGATGGTAACATAACCAAAGCATAGCCGACCACATTATTCCCATCTAATGCAATTGTGTGAGGGTAGGGAGTATTCATTTTCTTGAGGGTATCAAAGTCGTGATCTACGGTTACGAAGCCTTCTTTCTTCTTTTGATAGATTTCTTGGGAGGTTGATCTTTTGAAGATCAAGGATTTGATATAGATACTTATCTGATGCGACTGTTGTTATTGTAACTGGCAAACGGATTTAATTTGTCCTTTAAATTATGATAATTCACCACGACTTTTTCATTTCGAGTTTGCCGAGAGATCTTCAGTTTTTGAAACCAAAATTAGAATTCTCAACAGACTCTTCTTGCAAAATTACTTATAGGTTTTAATGCTGGAGATTCCTTGGCAAGCTTCTGCATGGAAAGAAGGGAACAATCAAAAAAGGCAACACCAAAAATGATGCTGCCTCGTAAATTATGCTGTATTCTCCCGATCACTATCAGGAGAAAAGTGATTATGCTTGCAATTGTATGTGTCTTTCTTCTACCATCTTTCTGATATTTATAAGAGCATATCTCATTCTACCTAGAGCAGTATTGATACTTACTTTAGTTAGAGAAGCAATCTCTTTAAAACTCATATCAGCATAGTGTCTGAGTATTACTACTTCTCTTTGTTCTGGAGGTAGCAAGTCAACTAATTCTCTGACCTTAGTATAAGTTTGATTCTTGATCATAGAAGTCTCCATGTTATCGTCCTTTACTTCTAATACATCGAATATATCGAATGTCTCAGATGGAGATACTTTGGTTCTTCTCTTTGATCTACGGAAATGATCTACACATAAGTTGTAAGAGATACGCATTGCCCACTGTAGGAATTTACCTTCGTGGTTGTACTTACCTTTTCTAAGTGTATCTATGATTTTTATGAATACTTCCTGAAAGATATCTTCAGCAAGATCATGGTCTTTTACGAATAAAAATATGGAAGTGTATATTTTACTCTTATGTCTTGTTAAAAGTTCTTCGAAACACTTATCGTGTGCTGAATCTAGGTAGTTAAGAATTAACTCCTTATCACTAAGCTTTGCAACATTCATACTATGCGATTTTTAAGATTGACTATAAAAATTTTAAGTGTAAATGTTCTTACCTATAGAAAAAGTTTGTTTAGTGATTTAATTTGATAATGCTAATATATTAAATAAAAGTTTAATATGATAACCTTATTATAAAGTAAAGCCATGTTTTAACTAAAATCCAGTTTTTCAAGTTAGTTAACAAAGAATTAACTGATATTTTACCTTTGCGCTTTTGAGTTAAAAACTACCTTCAAGCAGCTGTACATATTAATGACACACAAATTACCCCATACCCCTAAAGAGAGAGATGATAAAGGCTAAAAAAGCAAAAAATCCAGTAAAAACTAATGGTTTAGTTCCATTACTAGATTATATACATATAAAAGGAGCACGATCTAATAACCTCAAAAACATAGAGCTCAAGATTCCTAAGAATAAATTAGTAGTGGTTACTGGGCTTTCAGGTTCAGGGAAATCATCGTTGATTATGGATACCCTTTATGCTGAGGGACAGAGAAGGTATGTTGAAAGTCTTTCTAGTTATGCAAGGCAATTCCTTAACAGGATGAAGAAGCCTGATGTAGATTTTATCAAAGGGATCTGTCCAGCCATTGCAATAGAACAAAAAGTAAGTACATCTAACGCTAGATCTACGGTCGGTTCTCTAACTGAGATTTATGATTATCTGAGATTACTATATGCGAGGATTGGCAAGACCTATTCTCCAGTGTCTGGAAAGATTGTCAAAAAGCATGAGGTGACAGATGTAGTAGATTTTATTTTGAAACAAAAAGAGGGAACAAAGATTCAGCTTCTTATTCCTTTACAGAAAAAATATAAGGATAGGACACTCAAGCAAGAGTTAGAGATGCTTTTGCAGAAAGGATATACGAGGATAGTTCTAAAGAAAGAGCTCCACAATATTGAAGACATCCTAGAATCTAAAACACTAAAACTAAGTACCACTGTAGGGAAGAGTAAGCAGAAAATATCCATCCTCATAGATAGGTTCGTTGTAAACGATGAAGTAGATAATATCAATAGGATCAGTGATTCTGTATTGACAGCATTTAGCGAAAGTGAAGGGGATTGTACAGTGGATGTGATAGATGGAAAGCCAGCTTCATTTAACAATAGGTTTGAGCTAGATGGGATTTTGTTTTTAGAACCAACTCATCAACTTTTTAATTATAACAATCCGTATGGAGCATGTCCTTCTTGTGAAGGATATGGTAGAGTAATAGGGATAGATCCAAAGAAAGTAATCCCAGATGAAACAAAGTCGGTATACGATGGTGGAGTAGCTTGTTGGAGAGGAGAAAAAAATGGCCGCCTACTAGATCGATTTATCGAGGATGTGTATCAAATGGATTTTCCTGTTCATAGGCCTTACAATGAGTTAACTAAAAAGCAACTTGATCTACTGTGGAATGGAGATGAATCGATATTTGGGATTAATGATTTTTTCAGTGAGTTAGAATCTAAAACTTACAAGATTCAGAATCGTGTGATGCTAGCGCGTTATCGTGGAAGGACAACTTGTAGCACTTGTGATGGTGGCAGATTAAGAGAGGAAGCAGGTTATATCAAAGTAGGAGATAAGAGCATATCAGAATTAATCAATGTCCCGATCGATGAGTTACATGACTTTTTTAAATCTCTGAAATTATCTAAGCATGATAAAACGATTGCAAAGAGAATTTTTCTAGAAGTCGATAACCGACTTAATGTGATGAAGGATATCGGCTTAGGTTATTTGACCTTAGACAGATTGTCATCAACGCTAAGTGGAGGAGAGACTCAGCGGATTAATCTTACTAGAACATTAGGAAGTAACCTAACTAATTCTCTTTACATCCTCGATGAACCAAGTATAGGCTTGCATCCAAAAGATACTTTAAAACTTGTTACAGTATTAGAAAGATTAAGAGACCTAGGTAACACCGTTGTAGTAGTAGAGCATGAAGAAGAAGTAATTAAAAACGCCGATCACATTATTGACATAGGCCCTAAAGCTGGTGTGTACGGAGGAGAAGTAGTTTACGATGGCCCAATTGCCAAATTCAAAAAACTAAAGAAGGGGAGTCTAACTTCGCAATACCTTAGTGGTAAGATGGAAATAGAAACGCCAAAGCAAAGGCGAAAGACCATCAACAAAATTAAAATAGAAGGAGCAGGCCAGCACAACCTAAAGAACATTGATGTTACCATTCCGCTCAACTCATTGACTGTTTTAACTGGAGTTTCTGGATCAGGTAAAACATCACTTGTAAAGCATATACTTTATCCAGCTCTAAAAAGAGAGATAGGAGAGTCGACAACTATGCGACCTGGCACTCATAAGTCTATTACTGGTGACTTATCTGCAATTACTCAAGTAGAACTCGTCAACCAAAATCCAATAGGAAAATCTTCTAGATCAAATCCTGTTACTTACGTAAAGGCTTACGACAGCATCCGTAAGATCATGACAGATCAGCAACTATCTAAGATCAGAGGTTACAAACCGAAGCACTTCTCATTCAATGTAGAAGGAGGTAGATGCGAAAACTGTAAAGGTGATGGAGAGATTACGATTGAGATGCAGTTTTTATCAGATGTGAAGTTGATCTGTGAAGATTGCAACGGCCAGAGATTTAAGCCTGAGATTTTAGAAGTAAAGTATAAAGACAAAAATATTTACGAGGTGTTGCAGATGGAAGTGTCTGAAGCAATAGAGTTTTTTGCTGATGCTAAAGAGATTGTAACTAAGCTCAAGCCATTAGATGATGTAGGTTTGTCTTACGTAAAACTGGGACAGCCATCAAGTACACTTTCTGGGGGAGAGGCACAACGTGTTAAGCTTGCTTCTTTTTTAGGAAAGGAAAGGGCAGGGGAACAGATATTCTTCATCTTCGATGAGCCTACTACTGGTTTGCATTTTCATGATATTCAGAAATTGATGGATGCTATCAATGCATTAGTAGAGCAAGGACATACTGTATTGATTGTGGAGCATAATATGGAAGTCATTAAATGTGCAGACTGGATCATAGACCTAGGCCCAGATGGGGGTAAGAGTGGAGGCCACCTTGTTTTTCAAGGTACTCCTGAGGGTTTGATAAAAAACAAAAAATCCTATACGGCAGGATATTTAAAAGAGAAATTAAAAAGTAAATAATGAAAATATTATTGATTGCAACTTTATCAATCATGATTGGACTCAGCTCATGTGCTCAGTCTACAACTAAAATAATTAAGGAAGAAAAAGTAGCTGAGCAAAGTGCTGTCTTACCACAAGCAAAGGAAGAAAAAAAGCCGGAGATGAGTACAGTAATGCCAAGGCACTTGCCTTATTACCAAATTCCAGAATATCCTGAGAGTTACTCAGCTCCTAATGTGCTAGCTAGAACTATTGACGGCTTAGGTTACAGGTATCACTGGGCTACTAAGGGGTTGTCAGAAAGTGATCTAGCCTATAAGCCTAGCGAAGATGGAAGATCTGCTGATGAGACCCTCGATCACATACATGGTTTAGCAAGTATGATATTAAATAGTATCAATGGTAAACCAAATGTAAGGCCTAGACAAGATCCACCAGCTACCTGGGACGTTAAAAGAAAATCAACGCTTGATAAAATTAAAGCCGCTAGTGATTTGCTCAAAACCATGGATAATCTAGACGATCTAAAAATAACATTTCAAAGAGGTGACAATACCTCCGAATTGCCTTTTTGGCATATCATGAATGGTCCGCTTGCAGATGCGATTTATCATGTAGGTCAGATAATTGTATTCAGACGATCAAATGGGAATCCTCAGAATCCTAGGGTTAATGTGTTTATGGGTAAGACCGAAACCAAGTGATATTAGGATAATTAATATGTTTATAAATAATTTTCATCTCCTTTTTGATTAAGTACTTTTAATCTCTGATGGAAGATAAAGAGACACTACACTTCACGATTTTTGGGCTCAATTTCACTTTACACCCAAAACGGTATTTTGCCTTAGTGCTCAAGGTTTGGCTGGCGATGTGCGTTGTGCTGTTGGTAAGCGTATTGGTCTTTAATTATGAAATGACTAACGCAGACATCCCTGGAGGATTAATAGCTGGAGGCTTATTAGCATATCTTTTACATATTATTATAGAGTAAATCTCAATTTTGGCTAAGAAGAACAAAGCATCCAAAAAAACTAAGAAGAGTCCTGAAATTCAAAACGAATCTTCGTGGAAGAAAACTTATAGAGAGAAAAAATCTATGATTCTCTATACGGCATTTGTTATTGGGTTCACCATATTTTTTCTGGTACTAACTAATCAATCTTGGTTTGAAACTTTAGCGGCTCCAATCCTAGCTGCCTATGCTACGATCTCTAGTATTATTTTGAATCTATTTGGAATGGGAACAACTACTACAGCTGAAAACATAAATTCTGGGGCTTACTCACTACAAATCAAAAAAGGTTGTGATGCAATTGCACCTATGATACTTTACATGGTTTCGATCTTAGCTTTTCCTATCGCCATGAAGTGGAAGTGGAAAGGTGTGCTTTATGGTATTTTAGCGCTTGCAGTAATGAATATAATTAGGATCGTTTCATTATACTTTTTTGGACGGTATACTTCACAAGCAGTTTTTGATCTCATGCATGTAGATGTTTGGCAGATTCTTTTTATAGCCTTTACTGTTTTTTTATGGTTGTATTGGATGCGTTGGGCGTTCACTAAAGAAGCTGCAAATGCCGTCACTTAATTTTATCCTTAAAAGGTTTGGGATATTCATATTGGTGTTTGTAACACTATCAATTGTAAGTTCTAACCAATCAGTAAGGGATGGACATAGAGCCTACTATTGTAAGATCGCAAAACCTATTTTTAATATTATCAATCCCCATATCTATACTATCTTTCTCCCAGCTGCTCCAGAGAATAGTAATGGCTGGAATATTAGTTTCTTGATTTATGATGAGAGTAAACACACCGTCAACTTAAGCAATGAAAAGATTAGGAGAGTTACTAAGCCTGATGTAGTCCTGTTTCAAAATGTCCATGATTTGGTGCTTGTTCCTACACTTTTTTTAATTGCATTATTTTTTTCCTCTCCAGTTAATTGGAAAAAGAAGTTGATTAGATTCCCTTTGGCGATGTTGATATTCTATATTTTCATGACGCTCTACCTTAGTTTCAGATTTGAGCAAACAGTAAATGGAGGTACTTTGGCTTTTGACTCTCTTTGGCACGGGTTTATTTGGTTGTTTGGCCTGGGAGGAACTACTGATCCGATCTATGTAGTTGCATTATTTATTTGGGGAGTCTTACTCATCCCTTCGATCATCAGCCAGGACTTCAAAGAAAAAATTGCTTAAGACTTTACTCTAAGATAAGTTTCGAAATCAATAGCTGTAGTTTTGGTGCAGCTGAGTTAGCAGCTTGTATCACTTCTTCCAGTGAGGTTTCTTTAGGACCTTCTTCAGATAAACATTCATTGGTAACGCATGACAAGACACAGACTTTAAGTGCACATTGCTTAGCTACGATCACTTCGGGTACGGTCGACATGCCTACTATATCTGCTCCAGCTTGCCTAAGTAATCTATGCTCTGCAGGAGTTTCTAAGCTTGGTCCTTCTACGTAGATATAAACCCCTTCTCTCAAATTAATGTTAGCCTCTTTAGCAATTTTAATTACTGAATCCAAAATCGGTTTGTCATAAGTGTGAGTCATGTCAGGAAACCTATCACCTAATCTAGAGTCAGTAATCCCTCTTAAAGGGTTTTGACCGAACAGACTTATGTGGTCATTCAAAGCCACTATATCTCCAGTCTTAATTTCAGGATCAAGACTGCCAGAAGCATTTGTAATTATTAGTTCCTCTATTCCTAGTTGGGCTAGTACTCTGATAGGGAAGGTTACTTCTTCCATGCTATAGCCTTCATAGTAATGAAATCTACCTTGCAACATGATAACAGGGGCACCATCAATATCTCCTAGATGTAATTTACCATAATGGCTATCTACGGTGTTGGTTACAAAGTGAGGGATTGCAGAATAACTAATAGAAGTAGAATTGGTTAGCTCGTCTACCAAGCTTCCTAATCCAGTTCCTAGTATCACAGCTTTCTTGGGAAGTAAGGGCAATTTGCTTTTTATAAATGAGCTCGCCTCTAGTATTTTGTTATAGAGCTCCATTAATCGACAACGAGTAATTCTCTATCTAATTCTTGTTGTCTTATGTTTTTGGGTAGCTCTCTATAATTATATTCTTGATCTCTAAGTTTAGGTTCGTAACCTGCCTCACGGATAGCATCTTGTATTCCTTGAGAGGTAAATCTAAAAGCTGCACCTGCCGCTGATACCACATTCTCTTCTATCATGATACTCCCAAAATCATTTGCGCCAGCATGTAGACAAATCTGAGCCGTCTTCTTTCCTACAGTTAGCCACGAAGCTTGTATGTTTTTGATATTTGGCAACATGATCCTGCTCATGGCTATCATTCTTACATACTCATCACCAGTACATGTGTTACGAGCTCGCTTGAGTTTTTTAAGTATAGTCCCTTCATCCATAAATGGCCAAGGGATAAAAGCTAGAAAGCCATTAGCATCTACTGGTTTTTCATCTTGTACTTCACGAATGTTCACCAAATGCTGCATTCGTTCTAGATTGGTCTCTACATGTCCAAACATCATAGTAGCAGAAGTAGTAAGATGTAACTGATGAGCTGCTCTCATAACATCTAACCATTCCTTGCTACCACATTTTCCTTTTGATACAAGTCGACGTACTCTATCGCTTAATATCTCGGCGCCCGCTCCAGGTAATGAGTCTAGACCAGCATCCTTAAGTGCAGATAAAACTTCTGTGTGCGATGTTCCTTCTAGCTTAGTGATATGAGCAATCTCAGGTGGACCTAACGCATGCAATTTTAGTTCAGGATAAAGTGATTTTAGTTCTACAAAAAGATCGCAGTAATATTTCAACCCTAGATCAGGATGATGCCCTCCTTGTAGCAAAAGCTGTTGTCCACCAAACTCAAATGTCTCTTCTATTTTTTGTTTATATTCTTCTATTGTAGTGATATAAGATTCGTCATGTCCTGGGCGTCGATAAAAATTGCAGAATTTACAATTGGCGATACAGACATTAGTTGTATTAGAATTCCTGTCGATAATCCAAGAAACAATATTACCAGGGCGCTGTTTCTGCCTGAGTTGATTAGCCACAAACATAAGATCTGATGTTGTCGCTTGTTCAAACAAATGGACACCTTCTGCAGCACTTAGTGGTTTTAGTTGAAGGCCCTTGTCCAAAAGATCTATTGTAGAGAAATCATCCATTTTCAATTGATATCACTTTATTTATCAAAGAAACAAAAGTAATCTATCAAAGTTGCTGAAGTCATTCAAGAATGAGGATTATAGTCGAAGATTAAGGCTTGATAGACAAGACAAAGATCTTTTTGGGTTACGTGGATATCCTGATAGATATCGGTACGAGTCGAGTAAAAATCTGAAGTAAATAGCTTTCAATGCTTGATCTGTAGACATGAGATTCATTCTTGAATGAATTCTGTGCACTTAAACGTTGAAAAACCTATGAATTTGGGATGTTTAGTATGGTTTTGACAAGTAAAAAAGTATATATTTGCATCACTTAGAGAGAGAAGAGGGAACAGGATGTTCCCTTTTTTTATTACAAGCATCTCGACTTTGATTAGAAATAAGGTAGAAAAGCTATTAGCAGAGAGATTTGAAAAAGATGATCTGAAGGACTGTTTCCTTGTAGATATCAAAGAAAGTAAGGATAGCCGAAAAATCGAAGTCTTTGTCGAAAGCGACAATAGAATAAAATTTGAACAATGCGGTATCATTAGTAGATACCTAGAAAGTTATCTTGATGATGACCCTTCTGTTCCAGTGAAATATATTCTGGAAGTTTCCTCCCCAGGGTTGGATAGACCCTTAAAAAATGTAAGACAGTATAGATTGAATCTTGGTCGGAAGGTAGACTTAACTAATGCTAGTAATCAGAAGTTTACGGGTATTATCAAGGAGGTAATTGACAATGAGATTAAGGTAGAAATGAAATCAGGTAAAGTAGAGTCATTTCTATTTGATAAAATAAAGAAAGCAAAAATTAAAATCAGTTTTTAAAACTTGAATCATGAATTTAGTTGAAACGTTTAGTGAGTTTAAGACAGGCAAGAGCCTTGACAGACCTACTATGGTTCGTGTACTGGAAGATGTATTTAGAACGCTGATAAAAAAGAAGTATGGGACAGATGAAAATTTCGATGTCATCGTCAATACTACTAATGGTGACCTCGAGATTTGGAGAGTAAGAGAGATTGTATTTGATGGTGAGGTTACTGATGAGAGAGCGCAAATTTCTATTTCAGAAGCATCTAGTATAGACGATGAGTATGAGATTGGAGATGAGTGTTATCAGCAACTTGAGTTAGAGGAGTTTGGAAGAAGAGCGGTTATGGCTGCAAGGCAGACGCTAATCTCTAGGATTAATGAATTAGAGAAAGATGAAGTATTTAAACAGTATACCTCACGTATTGGTGATATTGTTTTAGGAGAGGTTCATCAGATTTTGAAAAGAGAAATATTAGTACTCGATGATGTGACTGGTAATGAATTAATCTTACCAAGAAACGAGATGATAAGAGGAGACTTCTTTAGAAAAGGAGATATGGTGAAAGGGGTGATCAAGCGTGTGGATATGAAGAATAATAATCCTGTAGTAGTAGTATCGAGAACAGATAGCCAGTTCCTAGAGAAATTAATGGAGCAGGAAGTACCAGAGATAGAAGATGGGTTGATTACTATTAAAAAGATAGAAAGAATACCAGGCGAAAGAGCAAAGGTAGCAGTAGAATCTTATGATGATCGTATAGATCCAGTAGGAGCTTGTGTAGGTATGAAAGGATCAAGAATCCATGGGATAGTTAGAGAGCTTAAAAATGAGAATATTGATATCGTGAACTTCACTAACAACAATATCTTATTCATACAAAGATCACTGACGCCAGCAAAAGTGACAAGTATAAAGTTGGATGATGAGAAAGGTACTGCATCAGTATTCTTAAAACCAGATCAAGTATCACTTGCGATAGGAAAAGGTGGAACGAATATCAAACTGGCAAGTAGATTGACAGGATACGAAATAGATGTATATAGAGATACAGATGATGAAATCGATGATGTAGAATTAGATGAATTCTCAGATGAGATCGAAGATTGGATCATTGATGAGTTTAAGAATATCGGTTGTGATACTGCAAGAAGTGTACTTAATCTTAGCAAGGAAGAATTAACTAGAAGGACTGATCTTGAAGATGAAACCGTAGAGGGTGTGCTTAAAATATTAGCTGCAGAGTTCACAGACGCGGAAGAAAAGAAAGAAGATAAATAGAATAGGGAGATTTTAAATTAATTATTATAGATGGCGATACGCTTAATCAAATTAGCTAAAGAACTTAATGTCGGAACTTCTACTATCGTAGATTACCTAACAGAGAATGGGTATGAGATACAGAACAAGCCTACGGCAAAAGTTTCTGAGGAAATGCACACTGTACTCTTAAAGGAGTTTGGTGACTCTATGGCTGAAAAAGAAAAAGCAGATCAGTTAGTTTTAGGAGGTAGAACCGGAGGAGAAACTGGAGTAGTAGTGCCTCCACCAGCACCGCCCCCGCCAACACCACCGCCAGTTGTAGTGGCTGAGCCAGAACCGACCCCTGAGCCAGCACCTATAGCCGAAGCTCCTAAAGAAGAGGAGGTAATCAAAGCGCCACAGTTAGAAGTAAAAGTAATAGGCAAGATAGATTTAGACGCAGAGAAAAAGAAAAAAGAAGCAGCCAAGAAAGCCAAAGAGAAAGAAGCAGAAGCAAAAGAAAAAAAGGAAATCCCAGCAGAAGTTAAAGATGAATCGAAAGTTACCCCTGTGGTCGCTGAGGTAAAAGGTGAAGTTGCTGCCCCTGTGGATGAAGTACATAGAGCTGCAACGCCTCAATTGCAAGGTCTTAAGATAATGGGTAAGGTAGATGCTGATAAGTTAAAAGAGCCAGAGAAGAAGCCAGCTAAGAAAGTAGACAATAGCCCTAAGAAAAAGAGAAAAAGGAAAAAGATTACTGCAGAGACTTACATGAAAGAGCAAGCCAAAAAAGGCGGGCGTAATCAAAGGTCATCTTCTGGAGGTAGGAGAGTAGAAGTAGTTAAAGAAGTATCTAAACAAGAGATAGAAGAGAAGATCAAGCAAACGATGGCTAAGATCTCAGGTGGAGGTAAGTCTAAAAGACAAAAGATTAGAAGAGGAAGTAGAGAAGAGAAAAGAGAAAAGCAAGAAGCAAGAGAAGAACAAACAGAAACTGGCAAACTGCAGTTAACGGAGTTTATCTCTGTATCTGAGCTAGCTAGTCTTATGAATGTTTCAGCTACTCAAGTGATTACTACTTGTATGAATCTTGGAGTGATCGTATCTATCAATCAGAGGTTAGATGCAGAGATCATTGAGTTAGTAGCAGGAGAGTTTGATTTCGAAACTGAGTTTATTAATGCAGAAGACCAATCTGAAGAGGAAGAAGAAATAGTAGATGATCCTAAAGATCTAGAACCAAGAGCGCCTATCGTAACCGTAATGGGTCACGTAGATCATGGTAAGACATCATTGCTGGATTTTATCAGAAGTGCTAACGTAGCAGATGGTGAAGCAGGGGGAATCACGCAGCATATAGGAGCCTACGAAGTAGAGGTAAAAGGAAAGAAAATTACCTTCCTAGATACACCTGGTCACGAAGCCTTTACGGCGATGAGAGCTAGGGGTGCGAAGGTGACTGATATTGTTATCATAATCATTGCAGCAGACGATAGGCTAATGCCACAGACTAAGGAGGCAATAAGTCACGCTCAAGCAGCAGGGGTGCCGATGGTATTTGCAATTAACAAGATAGATAAAGATGGAGCTGATCCAGAGAGAATAAAACAAGAATTGGCTTCGATGAATCTTCTGGTAGAAGATTGGGGAGGTAAATTCCAGTCTCAAGATATATCTGCAAAAGCAGGAACAAACATCGATCAGCTACTAGAAAAAATTACACTAGAAGCAGAAGTACTTGACCTTAAAGCTAATCCTAATAGACAAGCGATGGGTACAGTAGTAGAGGCATCTCTAGATAAGGGAAGAGGTTACGTGACTAAGTTACTAGTGCAGACTGGATCTCTTAAAATAGGAGACTCTATAGTTGCAGGTGGGCACTCAGGTAAGGTGAAAGCGATGTTTAATGAGAAAGGGAAGAAAGTAAAAGTTGCTGGACCATCTACACCAGTACTTGTCTTAGGATTAAGTGGTGCACCGCAAGCAGGGGAGAAATTTAAGATTGTAGATTCAGAACAAGAAGCAAGACAACTCGCTACTAAGCGATCACAGATATCTAGAGAGCAGACTAACAGAGCAAGCAAGCGTATTAGTCTTGATGAGATCGGAAGACGTTTAGCATTAGGCACATTTAAAGAGTTAAATCTTATTGTGAAAGGTGATGTGGATGGATCTATCGAAGCATTATCTGATGCCTTGATCAAGCTTTCTGTAGAAACGATCCAAGTAAATGTAATTCACAAAGCGGTAGGTCCAATTGCAGAGTCTGATGTATTATTAGCATCTGCATCTGATGCGATTATAATAGGATTCCAAGTTAGACCTACAGGGGGAGCAAGAAATCTTGCAGAGAAGGAAGGTGTGCAGGTTAAGACTTACTCGATAATCTATGAAGCGATAGATGAGATTAAGCTAGCAATGGAAGGTATGCTAGAGCCTACTAAAGAAGAAAAAGTTACTTGCCAAGTAGAAGTAAGAGAAACTTACAAGATCAGTAGAATAGGAACCATTGCAGGTTGTTATGTACAAGAAGGAGTAGTTACAAGAAATACACTTATTCGATTGGTAAGAGATGGAATAGTAGTCTTCCCTGTGAAAGAAGGAGTAGTGGGAGAACTTACTTCACTTAAGCGATTTAAGGATGATGCTAAGGAAGTTAAGAAGGGCTTAGAATGTGGTCTTACTATCAAAAACTATAATGATATCAAAGAAGGAGATATCATCGAAGGTTACGAAATCGTAGAAGTCAAGCAAACGCTGGATTCAAAGAAAAAGTAGTAGATGAAAGATCAAGACTTGAAGTCATTTCTTGATGAACAAGTCGACAGATTCAATACTGATAAGTTCATACCTACAGATCCGATAAGTGTAGTCCATAAGTTTTCTAAAAAGCAAGACATAGAGATTATTGGCTTTTGGGTAGCAATGTTAGCCTGGGGTCAGCGAGTTACAATTATCAACAAAGCCAACGAGCTTATCGATATGATGGATGGCTCACCATATGATTTTATAAAGAATCATAAGGAGATTGATCGTAAGAGATTTGAGACTTTTAAGCATCGCACATTCAATTACACTGATACCCTTTATTTTCTAGAGTTCCTCCAGCACTATTATAAACAAGAAAATAGTCTCGAAAAAATATTTGCAAATGGAGTAACCAAAACTTCTGAAACAATACAGCAGGGCTTAATTAATTTCCATGAAACATTTTTCTCCTTACCAGATGCGCCGCATCGTACTAAGAAACATGTCTCTACCCCGAAAAGAAAATCAACTTGTAAGCGACTAAATATGTTTTTGCGATGGATGGTGCGCAAGGATAAGAATGGAGTAGATTTTGGAATCTGGAAAAGTATCAAACCTTCTCAACTCCTGATGCCCTTAGATGTTCACGTAGATAAAGTTGCGAGACAATTTGGGCTTATCACAAGAAAACAAAGAGACTGGCAAACCGTCATCGAGCTAACAGATAAAATGAGAGCTTTCGATCCTAAAGATCCGGTAAAGTATGATTATGCTTTATTCGGTATGAGTGCTTTAAAAGAAGCCTCAGATTTTATCAAATCTTAGCTCTTTGATCAATCGGGTTTCCCCGATGAGTTCTGTGTATACAAACACACGATAATTAGCTGTTGCAGTATTCAAATTAAGTACTCTATAATCAGAATCATTTTCCTTTGAATTTCCTTTATGTCTTCTTTTCGCACTGATGCTGCCTTGGCTAAGCAAAAACTGTTTAATCTCCTGTATGGCTTTGCTTTTAGTCAAAACCTTAGGATCATCTGAGAATGTTACTTCTACAGAACTATCAAGGTAGGGCTCTAGCACTTCTAAATTTATAGTATTCAATGCTTCTACTGTCTTGTCAAAAACTTGACTAGTCGCCAGCATTGGCAGCAATAAAACTAAAACAGTGGATAAATATTTCATTGTTAGTATTTTCGGCTTTGTTTTGACCAATCGACATATAAACGACTCTAAAGTGGTTATTAGTTCGATTGATAGTATTATATAAAGAACATATGAAAGACGGAATAAAGAGAACAATGTTACTTATCCTAGATGGTTGGGGTAAAGGTCAAGTGGCTTCGGCTGATGCCTTAAAGCAAGCAAATACGCCATTTATGGACAGTTTGATGGTTAAATATCCTAATGCCGACTTAGTGACATTTGGTGAGAAAGTAGGACTTCCAGAGGGCCAAATGGGTAACTCAGAGGTAGGACACCTCAATCTTGGTGCTGGCAGAATAGTTTATCAAGATTTTGCTAGAATCAATAATGAGATCGCTCAAGGTACATTTAAGGATAATGAGATGCTCCAGCATGCAATCAAAACTGCGGAAGATGAAAATGTCTCTTTTCACATTATGGGTTTGTTATCTGATGGAGGAGTACATTCTCATATCAATCACTTGATAGCGGTATGCGATATCCTTGAGACAAGCTCTATTAAGGATATCAATATTCATGCATTTACTGACGGTCGAGATACCGCACCTAATGGAGGCAAAGATTATGTACGAATACTACTTGAAAAAATTAAAAATAAGAAAACAAAACTAGCAACTGTTATCGGTCGATACTATGCTATGGATAGAGACAATCGATGGGAGAGGATAAAGAAGGCTTATGATGTATTAGTTCATGGCAATGGAGAATATACTTCTGATGTTGTAAAATCTATTCAAGCGCAGTATGATGAAGATATCTCAGATGAATTCTTAAAACCAATTGTCGTGACTCCCACAGGGAATATTAAAGAAGGTGATGTAGTGTTGTTTATAAATTTCAGAACAGATAGGCCTAGACAAATTACTACTGCTTTAACCCAAGAAAATTTTCCTGATCAAGTCATGGAAAAACTGAATTTACATTTTTATTCGATGACTCAATACGACGCTAGCTTCAAAGGAGTGAATGTTTTATTCAATAAAGAAAACCTTACAAATACGATAGGAGAAGTACTTGAAAAGGCAGGGAAGACACAAACCAGAATAGCAGAGACAGAGAAATACCCTCATGTCACTTTCTTTTTTAATGGAGGTAGAGAAGAACCATTTATAGATGAAGAAAGAATAATGATTCCATCACCTAAGGTAGCTACCTATGATCTCCAGCCAGAAATGGGAGCAAAGGAAATCACACAATCAATAATTGAGAATATCAAAGGTGTAAAGCCAGATTTTATTTGCCTTAATTACGCGAACACCGATATGGTGGGACATACTGGTATATGGGATGCTGCAATAACAGCAGCAGAGTGTGTTGATAGCTGCCTCGCTGAGTTAGTTCCTATAGGACTAGAGCATAATTATGAAATTATTATAATCGCCGATCATGGGAACTCAGACTTTATGATTAATGAAGATGGAACTCCTCATACAGCCCATACAACTAATATGGTACCCATCATTTATGTTTCTAATGAGAATAATAAGCAAATCAAAGAAGGGAAGCTTGGGGATGTTGCTCCTACGCTCTTGTCATTAATGAATGTAGAAATACCCGAAGAGATGACTGGTAATATTCTTGTGAGTTGATAGATGTTTTAGTAGCCTATTGCTATTTCAACAAGGTCCTGAGGAGAAAAATATTACTCAAAACGATGATTGGCGGATAGAGACTCATATTTAAAATTTTATGATGTCATCTAAACATATTTAGCTTGATAAGCCTATTTTTGTGCACAAATTAAACGACTAAAGATGACTAAATATAATTTCTACGCAGGCCCTGCGATCTTACCAAAAGAAGTAATGGCAAAAGCAGCGGAGAGTGTTGTGGACTTTGGAGGCATGGGACTTTCAATATTAGAAATATCTCATAGATCTAAGGAAGTGGCAGAAGTTATGACTAAAGCAGTTAGTTTAACTAAGGAGTTGCTTGGGATAGGAGACGAATTTGAAGTGTTGTTCCTTCAAGGAGGAGCAAGTTCACAATTCTATATGACTGCTATGAATATGTTGGGAGCATTTGAATCGGCTGGATTTGTCGATACAGGAGCATGGTCTAAGAAGGCTATCACAGAAACTATGGCTTTTGGTCACGTAAATACCCTAGCATCTAGCAAGGACAAAAATTATAACTATATCCCTAAAGGGTATGATATCCCTAGTGATCTAAAATATCTTCATATTACTAGTAACAATACAATCTTTGGTACTCAGTTCCATGATTTTCCAGATACTGAGGTGCCATTAATATGTGATGCTTCTTCTGAAATTTTTAGCAGGCCAATGGATATGTCTAAGTTTGGGATATTATATGCTGGAGCGCAAAAGAATCTCGGGCCTTCTGGTGTGACTTTGGTTGTCATAAATAAAGAGTTCCTCAAAAAACAAGCTAGAGAAACTCCTACTATGCTAAATTATAATACACATGTCAAGAAAGAGAGTGCATTTAATACGCCTCCCGTTTTTCCAATCTATGTAAGTATGCTAACGCTAGAATGGATTAAAGCAAATGGTGGACTAGCTGCAATGGCAGATAGGAATGCTGAGAAAGCAAAACTGCTTTATGACGAGATAGATAGAAATAGTTTATTTGAAGGAGCAGCAGCGACTGAAGATAGGAGTTTGATGAATGTATGTTTCTTACCAAAGAATGAAGATCACACTAGTGCTTTCATAGAGAAATGTGCTGAAGCCGGCTGTATAGGCGTCAAGGGCCACAGATCAGTAGGAGGATTTAGAGCAAGTATATATAATGCAATGCCTAAAGAGGGAGTTGAAACATTAGTAAAAGTCATGAAGGACTTTGAAAGTGCAAATGGCTAGTATAATAAATCTATCTATAGACGATCTGCAAGTACCTCTTCGTATTGTCAAAGAGACTAGGAATAGCGTACGAGTTTCTATTGCTAAGAAGTATGTTATCCTCCGCTTACCTAATTATTATTTTGGAGATCAGGTCAATACTCAGATCGATTGGGCTAAGGATTGGATTAGAAAGCAACTAGCCAAAGACGATACCTTAAGAGCAAAGTTTCAGGGTAAGGATTTTTTAACTGGTGATCACTATCGCATCAATGGTAAAAATTACTATCTCAAAATTTCATCAGGCAAAAGGAAAACTAATGCTGGTAAACTAAAGAATGGGATTGTAGATATTAAGTTAAGTGATAACCTTACTGATTTTCAAAGAGCTGATGTAATACAGCAATTGATGAGTAGGGTGGTGGGCCAAGACAATCTTAAATATGTAACAGAAAGAATCCATGAGCTTAACAAGCTATACTTTCAACAGGACATAAAAAGTGTGAGGCTAAAAAATAACTCAAGCAATTGGGGTAGCTGCTCCTCTAGCGGTAATCTCAATATCTCTACGCGAACTTTATTTGCGCCACCAGCTATCCAAGATTATGTATTCGTACATGAGTTAGCTCACCTTATAGAACTTAATCACTCTAGTAGATACTGGAAAATAGTAAGAGACGTAATGCCTACCTATAAGTCAAAAGAGAAATGGTTAAAGGAAAATAATCACTTGTGTGATTTTTAGAATCCTACTCTTTGATCAGTTCGAAATCAATGACGCTAGTAACTTGACTGTGTAGCTTTAAAGTAGCTTTGTAAGTACCAAGTTCTTTGATTTCCTCAGGCATTTCGATTTTCTTTCTGTCTAGTTCGATATTTAATTGCTCTTTAAGAGCTGCAGCTATCTGGATGTTAGATACACTACCAAATATTTTGCCAGAAGTACCAGACTTCACACCGATGTTAAGCTTCTTGCCATCTAAATCAGCAGCCATTTGCTTGTACTCATCTAACTTAGCTTCTTCAATCGCAGCAGCATCCGCTTTAATCTTATCAAGCTTTACTAGATTAGTTTTATTGGCAATCAAACCTAGACCTTTAGGAATAAGGAAGTTTCTTCCATAGCCATTCTTTACAGTAACAACATCATGTTTGCCACCAACTTTTCCTAGATCTTTTAATAATATAATCTCCATGTCTATGTCTTTTTACTTAAGTAGATCAGCTACGTAAGGGAGAAGCGATAAGTGTCTTGCTCTCTTAATTGCGATAGCTACTTTCTTTTGGTACTTGAGAGAATTTCCTGTTATTCTTCTTGGAAGTATCTTGCCCTGATCATTGATAAACTGTAAAAGGAAATCAGGATCTTTATAATCTATATGCTTAATCCCAAACTTCTTAAATCTGCAATACTTCTTACGTTGTCCGCCAATATTAGGATTACTTAAAAATTTTATCTCGTCTCTAGTAGCCATTTTTCAAGCTTTTAGTTTTTTATTAATTTATTCTTCTTCAGATTTCACATTTGCCACTGGTGTTGGCTCAGGTGCAGTTACAGTCTCAGTAGCTACAACAGGTGCCGCAGCTGCTACTGGAGCGGGTGCAGGAGTTGTTGCTGGTGCAGCAGGAGTAGCTGCTCTTGGAGCTGCTTTCTTCTTATCCTTATAAGGAGGCTTTTTAGAAGGATCAGGCTTTACTTCGTCTTTATCATTCTTCTTCTTAGTCCCGATTAATCCGTTTCTCTTATCCTCGTTATACTTTATACCGTACTTGTCTAAGTGTACTGTAAGGAATCTCATGATACGCTCATCTCTTCTGAATGCTAATTCCATTCCAGCGATCATTTCTCCTGATTCTACTTGAAACTCTGTACAGTAATAAATTCCTGAAGATCGTTTGTTGATAGGGTAAGCTAATTGCTTGAGACCTAGATTGTCTTCGTTTACGATTTTGCCTCCAGATTTGGAGATCATATCGTTATAGGTCTTTGCCGTCTTTTTAATTTCATCGCCAGACAGCACTGGATCGACGATGAAGGTAACTTCGTATTGTCTCATCTATGTTGTTAATTTAATATTTGACTTATCAAATAATTAAGGGCTGCAAAGATAGATTTTTATTTCTTTTCCTCAAAGGCTTGATTTTAGGAAAATTCAATCCTTATTACCTGACCATAGAAACAGGCATATTTTGGTTGTAATTCCCCATTATTACTGGGGTTTGAGTGTATCCAGTGTATTCTCTGACGCCATTTTTAACATAGCCAAAGAGCTCTTCCATAGATACGATCTTGTTTTGGTCAGTATCTGCCTCACCACCAAGCCCTTTGATAAGAAAATGACTAAAGACTCCTTGCTTGAGACCTAAGAATTCTAGTGAAATTTCATTCTTCCTAGAAGACATCATTATTGCCGTACTAGATGAGGTATTTTCTAGTTTTGAGTAAAATTCTTTCATCTTACTACCCATCACAGACTTTTCTCCAACCTCATAACTGCCAGAGTAACAAGCATCGGCATATACTACTTTATGTTTAGCATGACTTTTTTGGAAGATAGCTTCAATGTCACTGTGATTGATTCTGTTATTTAATCCATCGAAATCGTGAGGGATAAATGATCCAGCTAATCCATGACCAGAGAAATACAACATCACCATATCATTTTTATCAGCTTTGGCGAAGAGCTTTTCCATACTATCCAGAATGCCTTGCTTAGTTGCGGAGTCATCGATCAATACATTAATCTGTTCATCAGGTAATGCTCCTCCTTCTGGGCTTTTTAGGAATGCATATATTTTATAAGCATCGTCGTCAGTGTAACGCAATGAAGGCATACTGTTGTAAGCTGCTACTCCTACAATGACTGCCCAAATCTTCACATCTTTAGAGTAAGCTGGAGTAGGGTAATTTGACTGTGGTCTAGATGTAGCAATCGTAGCAGATGGTCGAGTAGAGTTTCTCTTAGGAGGTGTGGTAGTTTCAACTGTTGTTGTATGGGTTGGCCGAGTTGTACTAATTTTTTGCACAAGTTTATTCTTCTTCCATATTCCACTAATTACCGTTCCATCGGTCTGAGTTACTTTGCCCGACCCATGAGGTCTTCCATTTTGGAATTTTCCAGTATATATATTTCCATTTGTGTAGACTAGATTGCCTGAGCAATCATGACAATATACTTTGTTGCAGTCCTTGAGAGCAGGACTTGCAGTATTACTTGATGGAAGTGGCTTGGTAGTTTGGTTACGCTGTTGATTATTAGATGTGGTAGAGTTGCCTATGATTTCATTTTCATGCCAGCTGCCTGATACCACTTTGCCATTAACATAAGTATAGGAACCAGTTCCATGATATTTTCCATTCTTAAAGTAGCCTTTATAGTTGTCGCCATTTTTATAAAAGAATTCTCCATAACCTTCTACTGCATTATTCTTAAAAGAACCTATATAGTCGCCTTGCTCTTTGATAATCAACTTACCCTTTCCATGACGATTCCCATTCTTCCATTTGCCTAGGTATTTATTTCCATTGGTATAATACATGATGCCCTTACCATGGGGTTGTCCCATTTTAAATTCTCCAGAATATTTAGAGCCGTCTTGAAGTTTTATGGTTCCACTACCAGTATTACAATTGCCTCTAAGGCAATCAGCTTGGAGAGAAAGAAAAGTAAAGGATAATAGGATTACACATACAAGCCTACTCATAAATCGGTTTTTAGTGATCAAACAATAACGTGAGTAGTAGAAATCTTTACATATTCTTTGCAGTGTAGGTATTAAACAATATGCTTATCTTAATATTGTTATCTAAACTAAACTAATGATGAAATCGACACTTAATCTTTTGTTAATAATAATGATGGTTACTGTATTTGCTTGTAAACAAGCACCTGCCCCTATCACTGAAAATGGAATTAAGTATTTCGGTGAAAAGATAGAGGCTACAGACTATATATCCTTTGATGAATTTATAGCCGAGGTAGACGCTAAAGAAGAGGTCAATGTAAAACTAAAAGCTAAGGTAGAATCAGTATGCCAGACCAAAGGCTGCTGGATGAACCTAGTACCAGACCAACAAGCAGAATCTGGTGTATTCGTAAAATTTAAAGATTATGGATTCTTTATGCCTAAGGATATAAGCGGGAGATATGTAGTAGTAGAAGGTAAGGGTTATAAAGAAGTTACCTCGGTAGATGAGCTAAGACACTATGCAGAAGATGAAGGCCTAAGTAAAGAAGAAATCGAAGCTATTACGGAGCCTAAAGAAGAATTAAAGTTTATGGCTTCTGGAGTGGCGTTGTTAGAATAGAATAGGTATAAAAAAAAGGGCCAGCAAAGATTAAATCTTTTGGGTGCAAGAACCTAAGTAAACTTAAATTTTCACACGCTGGCCACTTTAAGAACAACTTCCGCACTTAAGACGACCAGTAGTAACTAGGTCACGCGAAAGATACAAAAAGATTAAATTTTAACATTTAGGCCAATTTGGATGATTCTAGAATCTTATCTAGATCTATGTTTTCTTCAATGAGTTCAATAGCTCTGACCACTTTCCAGGCAGTATTTCTATTTATTTTTACTTCTATCCTACTTATCTTAAGTGTGACCCCATAAGTATCAAAATTTGTTTGAATCAGAGGTAATTTGTGCTTTTCGATGTATTCTAACGCTTCATCTGCTAAAAACCCTTCTCCAGTTATAACCACTCCACACAATGGCGACTTAGTTATGTTTTTAAGCGAGCTAAAGGATTTTACCTTTTTAATAGCACGATCTACCATTCTAGTACTAGCAACAAGTAGTAAGTTTTCAAAGTCTTTAAGTTCTTTTAAATCAACAAGAGACCCAGCTAAGATGTCTTGTACTTTGTTACCAAGATTTTCCTCGTATTTGAGTACAGTTCCTTTGATAGCATTTGTGACAGTAGAGACTAACGGGTAAGCAAGTGTCTCATCGTATGGTATTACACCAAGCAGAGGGATTCCTTGTTGGCTAAGCCATTTCTCGAGATAGGTACGCACCTTCTCCATTTTTTCTGGGCGCACTTTGTTAATTATAACCCCTATGATATCTACTTCATGCTCTCTAAATAATGCATTACACATATTGAGCATATCAACCGTACTTCCTATGCCTCCCTCTGCAATCATTATCACCCCTGCATCTAGCATCGAAGCCACTTTCGCATTTGATAATCCAGTTATGCTTCCTACGCCTGGATGGCCAGTTCCTTCATAGATTGTTAAGTCATGAGCTTCCTCTAGTTTTTTAGAGGCATTGTTGATATTTTCTTCAAATCGAAATGCGGTAGGGTTGTCTAAGTAGTCAGTAGTTGCACCTCTACCTAATATGACTGGACTGTGCATAGCTGGATCTAATTCAAACTTGATAAGATCAGAGAATAGAATTGTATCCTTATCAACTCTCATGTTGGGGAGATCTAAAAACTTTTGCCCAACAGGTTTGCAGTATCCTACATTAAGTCCTCGATTCATGTAAGCCGATACCAAACCTAAGGTCGAGGTAGTCTTACCTACATGCTGACTAGTAGCAGCGACATATATGTTTCTATATTTTTTCATTGAGTTGGTAGGATGTGTTTTTTGTAAAAGTAAATTAGAAAAGATAAGTCATTGCAGACTATTCTTAAATAACTTCTTTACCAAAGTCCACCAAAAAAGAAAGGCAAACGAAATAAATCATTTGCCTTACTTTAAACCTTACTTGAAAATTATAGCTGTGAGAGAAGGAGTCGAACCTTCACGAGGTACTTAGCCAAAAGACAAGAACTAATTTGTGGTCAACCCATATCTTCCGTTTATCGTATTATCCCCACCCCCGAGACAAGAGAGCATGGCTGCCAGTTTCATCACCTCACAGTATTTAGACAATTACTTTTAATTGCTTT
>CALFUQ010000395.1 GCA_937929885.1 uncultured Saprospiraceae bacterium | reverse complement strand
CATGATCTATCTGATCTATATAGATTAAAAATTTGTAAAAGCTTTTAATTGATTTGATCAGCCTGTGATGCTCATGGATCAGCAGCATATCTACTGGCGTGTTCTTTTTATCAAGCCTCATAGCTGCCTTGAAGATCACTTGATGCTCTTGCAGATAAAATACTTCTGATCGCTGGAAAACTGTCTTGACCGCAGCCAGTGCAGTCTTATCCAACATGATCGCTCCAAGGATGACTTTCTCTAGATCAATTGCCTGTGGCTGTATCTTGCCAATGAGATCTGGAAGGTCGCTTGTGATGTCGTTTAGTTGGTCGTTTAATGAGTTTTGTTTCATGCATCAGTAAGTTGATATTAGGCTTACATTTTTGTAAACCTAATTTTAGAAAATTGATGCATGAATACTTTATAACCATTGTATCTCCAACTGTGTATTTAAGGAGGTACTGAATTGTGTAAGCTTTTGTTACTCAATTCTTTAGCGTGCCCAGTTTGCCTATAATTAATATTATGTTAAATAGGCGTTTGTAAACGGATAACTTACTTGCTCCTATATTTTAAAGAATTGATTTGTTAGAGAAATCTCAGATGGTTTTGTTCAACGTCAGTTCGTTCAATAACTACTTAATCAAATTTAACATAGTTCTTCAATCCGAAGAAATAACCCTGCATACCCATTTGTTACATTCTCAATTTTCATGTAACCTTCTAGTTTAATTTTACTGCCAGCGTACTTTGCAGGAATTCTATAGGTTACCCTGCCGAAAGAGGAACCATTATCATCGGATATAATTTTGGCACTTTTACCACTGCTGTATGAATCAGGATCTAGTTCTATTTCATAAGTTCCCCACTTTATCTATCCGTCCAGGCAGTTGATTTTGATCACTTTGATGTTCAAATCCAAGATTGAATTTTTCATCTTGCGCAATGTTATTAAAGTTGGAATCGTCAGTTACTATATTGCAATCGGGCCTTTACAGCCAATTGTTGTGATTAATATAAGTATGAATGTATTTGTTTTCATATTTTTTTGTCAAGCAGCCAAAGGGAGTTTCACCCTAACCTCTCATAAAGACAGGGACATCCGGTTTTAAATTTAGCGCAGAGGCTAGATAAAGCATAGAATACACCAAAGGACAATTTAAATAAGATCTGCTTTCTAGAGCAGTTCCGGTTTTAGTAATATAAGTTAATATCTTTTTCTAGCAACTCCCATAATCCAATGATCATTGTTCTCATACCAGTTAGCATTAGGACCTACCCTACTTTATCCCCCCGTCTCAAAAACATCAAGCATTGGTTGCTTGGAGCACCTCGCTTCAAGTGTAGCAATCAAATAAACATTGAAGCGGAACTCTTCTCTGTAACTAGTGCTCTACTTAAAAACAGAAATCGTCCCTGATGTGGTGGTTAGGGAGTTGTCTGATGTAAACTGATATGAGAGTAGATATGTATACACCCCTTGAGGCAGATCATCTGCCTTAAACTTACCATCCCAGGGTGTATTAGGGTCGGCAGTATGATAAATCTCTTCGCCCCATCTATCAAAAACTCGAAGCTGATAAGACAATAAGGGACATGTGAAAAAAGGTGCGAATGAAGCATTTTGGTTTTCAAGATCTGGAGAGAAAGCATTTGGTAGATATACATTACAATCACAGCCTTCTGTCCTCTCTGAAAAAGTTATTGAATCTCTTACCACACAGCCATCTTTACTTAGTTCTAACCAATACGAGCCTACTGTATTTACCGACAGGCTAGAAGCAGTGCTGCCATCATGCCATAGGTAAGTATCTCCTACTATCGGAGAGTTAAGCGTAAATGCTTGATCATCACAGATACTGCTGTCTTGTCCCAGATCCAGAATGGGATTGGACATCACATCCACGACGATCGTGTCTCTATATTGGCATTCACCAGCTGTCACAAATACATCATAGCTACCCGATTCGTTTAGCTCATAATTAGACGCTGTAGAACCATCTTGCCAGACTACAGTGCTCGCCGGAAAATCAATTGAAAGATTAAGTGTATCACCCTCACAGATCAAGGTATCTGCACCCAAGTCTAAAATGCTCGGTAATGCAGAAATAATAATACTATCTCTCACTATACAATTATCGATACTAACATCAACCCAATAGGTACCTGCTGTGTCAGCAGTCAACTGAGCATCGGTACTGTTGTCTTGCCAGCTTAGATCCCCTATCGTTACATTAGGATCAAGTACCACACTTGCGCCCTCACAGATACTAGTATCCTGTCCTAGATCAGGAACTGGATTATCTTGAAAATCTACTGTGATCGTATCAAATACCACACACTCATTATTTTGATTGACTTCTACCCAGTAAGTACCTGGATCTGTAATCTGCATACTAGGCACTTCAGAGCCATCATTCCACCGGCAAACTATGTTGCCGTCTTTGGGTTTTAGATCCAAGATTGTGCCTGCACATAGTGTGGTATCTCTACCTAGTACATCTGGATCAATATCTGGAACTATATCATCTGCTTTTACAACTAGATTTTGCAAGCCTGGCCCTTTATAGATATTGGGACTTAGGTCGATGCCCACTTCCTCAAACGCACAGGCCGTCCCACGTTCGTTGGGCATGGTTATGGCACTTAAAAATGACTCATCTTCTCTACCAATGAATAATTGCTTATGCTCCGTTATCTGAATGTCAACTCTGTTGGTTGGTCCTACGAAGGAGGCTACTTCTGTTTTACTATTAATAATATCAGAAGTACTCGCTAGCACTAAATCATATTGGTAAATACTTGTCATAAATCTGCCAGCTCCTATGTCTATACTCTCAGCCACATAGAGCAACTCATCGTTTGGTGAGAAGCATATACCAAATGGATTATCTGCATCAGTAGCTAATGTTACAAGATTAGTGATCTTGCCTGTTGTACGATTAAAATCGAGCAATTCTATAATGCCTGGCAAGGCAGTGGAGGCAATCCTACTATTGTCTTGAGACATTCTTAGCCTACCTATACCATGATCCATAGTGGGCCTCGCATTCCCAATCTCACTAAAGACTTCCATTCCTGACCAATTCCAACGGTTACGGAAATCCTGGTCAGAATCATCAAATCTTGCGTCCATAGGTTTTGCTTCTCTAGCGTAATATAGATTCACAAGACCTGCTGGAATTGTGACACCTTCGTAATTATTGCGTGCTATCATCCACAAATTACCACAAGTCCCTTTCGCGTGAGCTATCATTGGGATCGGTATCATCGTGAATGGAGACCATACACCTTGTATGTCGCTTGCAGTTCTTGACGCTATGCCATCTTTGATAATAGCATAATCAATATAAATATCTGGTTCTCCATTAATAAATTGAGCTAGGTAATGAATATGTACTCTCTGAGGATGCTGAGGCATAGGTACTATTATTACGGATTGGGCAGGGCCAAAGTTTTGTGGAACAATAAGATCATTGATAGAGTTACCATTCACATCATATGAATTTGTACCATCTGCTGATACCAGCACAACTGCCTCCTCATTTACTATGTGAGAATACGTTGCCACCTCATTTGCGACCCTAATATGTGCATTGCTCGTGGCTACAGGATATGGATCTCCATTTGCAGGATATATAAACTTGATCCCACCACCATTCCCGAACAACCATACGCCATTCTCTCCTTGAGAATTTATAGAAGTGGAAAATAAAACCCCTAAGATCAATTGGGTCAAGACTAATTTATATCTCATTACTTTGCTTGAGCACATCAGTAATATAATGCTCAAATCAATATCAAAATTTCATCTCAAACAAACTAAATCTTGATCACCTTATATATTAGTTGGTCTGTTTTAGATTGTATTGCTAAATAATAGGTTCCAGGAAGATTGCTCGATAGATCAAATCTTTCGTTACTTCCTGATAAGGTTTTTGTTGATATCAATTTGCCAGACATATCATACAGGCCAAGTGTATATTCATTACTTTTATTTGAGGTGCGAATATTTATGTACTCATTCGTAGGGTTGGGGTACACATTAAATGAAAGGGCGCTCAAGGTGTGTTGAAATTAAAGTTCTCATTTCAAATGGAATTTTAGTGTGTTGCCCTAGCTTTCCAGATAATATCTTATTCGCGGATTGATAATTCCCTTCATTCGCCGCTGTGACTGTTACTTTTGATTGAAGCTACTCTTGGATCACTTTAGTTCAATTTGCGTAGCAGTTTCTATCTGCTTAAAAAGCTAAAGTATAAATCGGAGAAGTAGCTTAATTTATTTTCTCGGAATCAGGATGAAAGATATTTGTAAAGACATTAAGCTTGATGCAATGTCAATTATTTCTCCTCCAATACTAGCAACGGGCCTTTATTTAGTTATTCATAGTTTCATCGAGGTTACAAACCTAGACGATCTGGGTATTGTTTGATTTATAAGTTATATTTTAATTTTAATGCTGAATTTTTTCTGTAGGATAACTAATGTTATTTTTTATTACATATCCATCCTCATTATCATTTTTGTGAAAAGTGAATTTCAATTCTAGTTTCGAATCATTTAGCATTAATTCTGGATAAAATACAATTGAGTCAAATACTAAAAAACTAGGACGTCTAATAAAACTAGTAATTGTGTCTTTAGGTTTTAAATCAACAATATCAAACTCATTTCTTTTGAAAAACTGAAAAGTTTTGAATGTACCATGACTATTCTTAATCCAATAGATACTTTTGTATGGAATATAATTTTCACCAAAAAAATCTTTGTGCAGCACTTTTAATGATTTATTCGTCATATTTACTAACTGTATTTCAGAAATATGCATAGTTTCGGATGAGCTTTGCTTTAAAGAATCTGCTGGATTATGTACAATATTATCAATATTCACTATTTCGAAATATCCACTTATACTCGTTGATCTTTTTTGACAACTTATAGCAAGAAGAAGAAGTACTAATTTCCATTTCATGGTCTTGTCCTTATCTTATTAAGATACATCCTGAAAATTACTTTATGCATAGGATCCATTAATAAGTGGTGCCCTAATTCCCCTTTTAATATTTTATCAAGATGCATCTTATCACTATCAAATCCATCCTGCATTAAGTTTGGATACGGCTTACCTTTAATTGTATTCATGTGGCCTGAAGCATTTTGTACTCCATTTATTTCATTATTCTGTCTATAAATGAAAATCTATGGGTTTATAACCCCTTTGTCTTTCCCCTTTGAAGGGGAAAGCTTTGCGACTATGACTGTTACTTTTGATTGAAGCTATTCTTGGATCACTTTTGTGCTATTTGCGTAGCAGTTTCTATCTGCTTAAAAAGCTAAAGTATAAATCGAAGAAGTAGCTTAATTTATTTTCTCGGAATCAGGATGAAAGATATTTGTATAGACATTAAGCTTGATGCAATGTCAATTATTTCTCCTCCAAAACTAGTAACGGAAAATTAATTTTGAATTTCTTTTTCTCAACTACGTTACTATTTAGGAAATTATTAAAGAAGCCCTTCTTCTTCCTAATCACTGCAAGAATATCAAATTTGTTCTCTCCTAAATACTTTGATGTGTCTGTATATAGGTTTTTACCTTGAGCGTTTTCAACGCTTATTGGCTTTAGTTTTTTGATACTATCGCCTATATCGCTTTTCTTAACTTTAGCTTTTTCTAAGAATGTGAGCACTGATAAATCTGCTTTGGATAACTCGAGGAATCTCCTAAGTGGTCTTAGCATTGACTTGTTGGTAGCCTTGAGATTCTTTACAGCTAAGAGGACACTTTTGATTGGTTTATATTTAGCTTGACTTGGGATGATTAATACAGGGATATTAGTTTGTCTTACAAGTTTACCTGATACACTTCCTAAGAATAAATCAGCAGAATCATATTCTTCTTTAGCACTTACTATTAGTATATCAGCCTTGTTTCTTTTCATAGATTTCTTAATAGACTTTATCATTTCACCATAACCGATATTGGCTTCTATTGATTCTAATTTTTCAATAGGGTACTCCCCTATTAGCCTTTCTTTGAGTATCGCCATCTCTTTAACTGCATCATCCTGTAACCTTTTGTCTATAGATAATAGCATACCTGCAGACTTAGGAGACTTATAGAAGTGGAGAATCCTTACAGGTGTATCGGTTGCAAGTCCAAGATCTATGGCATACTTAACCGTATTATAGCAATTCTCTGAAAAATATGTGTAAACAAGAATCTTCTGCATCTTTGAAATTTATATTGCAAAAATATAGCTTATAAAACAAAAGGAGCCACCAAACGGCAGCTCCTTTATTTATTATTGAGAATCTCTTTTACTGATTAGAATCCGAATCCTCCGCCACCCATCTGGCCCATCATATCCATGAACTCTGAGAACGTCATCTCTTTGTATCCATTAGTATCTATATCAAATACTGAAGCGTCTACAGTCTTGTCAAACTTAGTTGTGGTAATAGTCATTACACCGCCACCAGCACCAATAGAAAGTTCCATTGGGAAACCTTCAAAATTCTTAGTATCGATCTGCATGATATTAGCATTTGCATTGATGGCTTTAGTCACATAGCCAGTCATAGACATAATACCATCTGTTTCTTCTTTTGGCTTAATTTCCATTTTATAACAAGTAACTCCTAAAATTTCTTTGGTATCAGACTCATCATAAGTGATGTCTACATTTTCCCACATCTCAGCACCATTTTCAGCAGCTTTTTCTGCATCCTCCTTTGAAATAGGAATATACATTTTGTTACCCATCATATCCATGAGTAGTTTACCTGAACCATCTTTACTATTTAGTGATGTAGATTTAATCATACCACCCATCATATCCATACTAGTCAATGAGCCACTATCATTAAAATATACATCCATCTCCATCCCTTTAATCATTTGCAGTTGTTGCTCTACTGCTGGATCATCTGAGGTTACATCAGTTAATTCCATTGTTATATGTCCTTCTTTAATCTCTTCTTGAGCATTCACAGTTAAGAATCCAACAAGAAGCAAAAGACCTGTTAATATTTGTTTCATTTTTTAAAGCTTGTTTTTATTAAGATAATCATTTAAATGACGCACCGTCAATAGACTTTGTTATCACCTTGAGTACTTTATATAAAGAAAATTAATAGATAATGGTTTCAGAACATAACTTTTATCGATAAATCACGCCATAAAACCTATCAATAAGACCATTCATCTATAAACTTTCTAAAAATCTTACATAAGTTTTCAGCATCGGCAATGGCTCTATGATGAACGCCTGTAAACTCAAAACCTTCCCGTTTCAGGGTAGTCTTAAGCCCTGTATACTTATTCATGTTTTTAATACCGTGATATTGATTCTTTAGATTGGTAAATGATTCTAGCCAATCTTGATCTAGCTTATGGAGATCGCAGTCATTTCTAAGGAACTGGATATCAAAATCACCCCAAGAAGAAAGGATATAATCTTCGTTATCATAAAACCCCATCCACTCTTTAAAGTCTTCTGCTACACTTGGGAATTTATTAGCACTATCTACCTCTGATTGAGTAATCGAGGTTAACTGTGTACAAAAAGATGATAGTTTTGGATTTGTAGTAGGCTTGACGAATCGGCTAAATTTACCAAGTTCTTCCCCTAGTTCATTAAGCTTAAAAGCACCTATCTCAATTATTTCGTTCGAACCTTTGGGCGGTCTTCCGCGCCAGCAAGTTGCTTCAAGATCATAAATAATAAAATTCACCTATACTTTTTCTTTACTCCTAGATTCTGAATTTATATTAGTCCCAAGAAAATCATTATTAATCTTGATATTATAATCCTGAAGTCTATTGTGATAAAAATAGAGCAGTCTAAAATCCTCAGATGCCAAAGTAGCATTTTTACGCCTAACTAAAGGTGTCCTGGCATGATATACACCAAGGTTTTTTAAAGCATCGTCTATTAACTCATTACTTGGTAGGTGAATTTGCTCTGATAACTTGATTTCTCCCTTTGCTTCTTTATCTACCAAAATTGCTTTAAGATGGTCTACAATTCTTTCTGCAGTAGGCATATCTACAGCTAGGTTATCTAGCGGCAGACTTAACAGTGTGAATAGATCATCATTTGGTCTTGATAATTCGAAATATTTGAACACACCGAATGCTAATAAATGGCTTGACAGAATTATACTTTCTGATAGATAACTTGACTTAATATTATCACCCAGAATTTTTGTGTAGACACGCTCTCTCTGTAAATTTTCTACAAACTCACCATTAAATTTAAAGTAATCACGTATATCTAACTTCTTGCCTTTCTCATCAAAACTCTCTCCTGATTTACTTACTGAATTTCCAAATACGTCCATCGGCTTGCCTACGCTGAATACAACTTCCGATTCCGTCGTAAATAGATTTTTGATGAACCTGAGAATAGTTCTTAATCCAAGTCCGCCACCGCCTGATGGTTTAAGGTATTTTTCTTTACCAGTACTTCTTAAGTGATGATCTATTAATTGCTTAGCCTCGAGAACAAAGTGATAACTTATTACAAGAGGAACGACGAATATTTTTTTCTCTTCTTCATTTACACAATGTATACGCTGAGCTTCTATAAGTGTACCTAGCAAGCCTAGCTTTAGCTTAGTCTCTAATCTGCCGCTTCTTGATCGGGTACCACCTGGGAAAAAGATACTATTCACTCCCCTCTTCAAACATAGTGTCGAGAAAGTATTGAGTGATTCCAGGTAGATCTTATTCTTTTTACGACGATCAACTTTGTATGCGCCTAGCCTATTCATAAAATAAGCCATCACTTCGATATCAAAAAGATTAAGCCCAGCTCCATAAGTAAATGCAGGAATTCCAAGTTTAGAATCTATCATATAACCTACCATGATAGAGTCAAGATTACTATGATGCGTAGGCACCATGACGATAGTCCCTATTTTAGATAATTCTCTAATCTCTTCAATCGCCCCTTTGGTAATTATTTTGCTCCAGAGCTGCTTTTTATTACCCCACGGTCTTCTATAACCAGACTTATATACTTTATTAAAAAGTCGCTTGAAGAATCCGTATAAAAACCTACGCGCAGAACGGAAAGTTTTAGGATTGAAATTACCGTTGATCTCTATAGAGTATCGATTGATTATTTTTTTAAGAATGGCTAGATTCTCTTCCTCTTTATTAGGTGACTGCGCGTTAGCTTTGAAATCACTTTCTAGCTTATTCCAGTAAACCTTTTCGTCTCTAGGATCTACTTTCCAGGGTGAAACCTTAACCCTGATTTTCTCCTTGTAAATAGTAGAGGCTATTATTTCATCCACAGTAAGCTCTGGAGTAGCCAAGATTTTTTTCAAGGTATGTTCATTCATTTCCTTGACAAACGATTCCTTGTTTTCACTAAATCTTGAGATTGGCCATCTCTCTATCTCTTCTACTATGTGTGGATATTCCTTTGACATTCTAATGGTCGTAATGTATCAATATTTACTGTTTATATCCTCTACAAAATCTAAAATATGGTCACGCCCCTGCTTCTTCCTCGATGAAGTGACAAATTGCTCTGGCAATTCTTCCCAGGTCTCTAATAAGCTATGTTTTATATTGATGATATTCTCATGTTTAGCTTCCCCTTTAAGTTTATCAACTTTAGTATAAACTATAACAAAAGGGATCTGATTTTGTCCCAGCCAATTAGCAAAATCTAAATCAACAGCCTGTAAAGGTATCCTAGAATCGATTAATAGGAAGGTGCAAGTAAGATTTTCTCTAGTAAGCAAATATGTCTTAATCATCTTCTCTAAACTAGCTCTATGCTTTTTAGAGAGTTGAGCATATCCATATCCTGGTAAATCAACTAGATTCCATGTTTTATTTATTAAAAAGAAGTTAATCAATTGAGTTTTGCCTGGTGTATTGGACACTTTAGCAATGTCTTTACGCCCTAGAATCATATTGATTAATGAGGATTTACCGACGTTAGATCTGCCTATAAAGCTATATTCTGGCAGCTCAGAAGGTGGACATTTAGACGCTCTAGGGAAACTTCCAACGAAGGTAGCTTGCTTAATTAGCATATTAGGGCACTCTTTTTGATATTAGATGTAAATGTAATGTGTGTTTTGTCTTTGCAAGTTAAACACTCGTTAAATCCTTTCGAATCTGATGCTAAGGTCTATAAAGACCCGTTATAAAGCAATTACTTACCAACTTCAAAAAATTAATACTATGAAACGGACAACTCTAATGTTGCTAATACTTCTAGGATTTTGCTTTAATGCAAATGCTCAATTAGAACTTGCACTTAAAGGCGGTATCCACTCTGTTGACCTATCAGAGGATATTGTTACTAATGGTAATGATAATATGAATTTTGCTAATTCTAAATTTGGCTACCATTTTGGTCTCCATCCTAGAATAGCAGTTTTGGGCCTTTTTATTGAGCCTGGGATAACATTTAATAGCTCATCGGTAGATTATACGCTTAATGATAACACTCCTGAAAACATTATAAATGAAACCTATAAGGATATTGGAATCCCTGTAATAGCAGGATTTGGTTCAGGATTTATAAGTGCATTTGGAGGTCCAGTTTTACATTATCAGATTGATAAATTTAAAGACATATGGAGCGCAGATCGACTTAAACAAGCGACGATGGGCTTTCAAGCTGGAGTAGGTGTAAAACTATGGAAACTACGAGGAGAAGTAAGGTATGAAGGTAATCTGACCAGTTTTGGCGAAAGCGTGGATGTATCTGATCACACCGTTAATTTCGGAGAGAGAGCATCAAGGGTTATGTTTACGGTAGGAATCATATTATGATTTATGATAATATGTGGCATGATACTTGCAATTAATGGTTGAGTCCGAAAGGATTTCAACTGTTAAAACCAACATATAAAGCTCTGATGAAAATCAGGGCTTTTTTTTGTGTCTTGAATACGTAAAAGGCACTCCTCTCCTATTTTTATTCAGCTATGATTTTTACCAAAACTTACTCCAGATAAACCTTTTGCTAGAAATATTAGTACTGCATTTCATATTAAGCTACAAATGTTAGACACCTATGGTGTCTTTTATGGCTCATATTATCCATTTTTCTATACATTTGCGCTTGATTATTAAACATTAAATGGGTCAATTAATATTTTTCTTCCTTGTATCAATCATATTTTCATTTCTATGTTCAGTTTGGGAGGCTGTACTTCTGAGTGTAACTAACACCTTCGTTCAGGTTGAATTAGAAAAAGGAACTAAGACTGGGAAACTGCTAAATGAATTTAAAACTAATATCGACAGGCCGCTAGCAGCGATATTAACGCTTAACACAATCGCTCATACCGTTGGTGCAATCGGCGTAGGAGCAGTGGCAACTAAAATATGGCCAGACCAGCCGATGTCAACTATTGTAGTTCCTGTTGTAATGACACTTGCTATTTTAATCCTATCTGAAATCATCCCAAAAACCTTAGGAGCAAATTACTGGCAGTCTCTCGCAGGCTTTACGACTAAAAGCATCAAGTTTATCATTACTGCCCTCTTCCCTCTTGTATGGATAAGCCAGTGGATAACCAAAGGTTTGAAGAAAGACAAAAACAAAAGTGTACTTAGTAGATCAGATTTTGCAACCATGGCAAAGATGGCTAGAACCTCTGGCGTAATGCAAAATCAAGAATCAAGGATTGTAGAGAACCTTATGAAATTTAATAAGATCGAAGCTAAAGATATCATGACACCTCGTACAGTTATGAAGTCTACCAAGGAGGACACTACTATAGAAGCTTTCTATAATCAAAATCCGAAACTTAGATTTTCTAGGATACCTGTCTACAGCGAAACAAAAGATAATATCACTGGCTTTTTTTTAAAAGATGATCTTCTAACTGCACTAATCAAAAAAGAAGGGAATAACAACCTTAACTCAATCAAGAGAGACATCTTAGTAGTCAATGAGAATATGCTTATCATGAATCTCTTTGACCAGCTTATGGAGAAGAAAAATCATATTGCTCTCGTAGTAGATGAATATGGAGGTACGGCTGGGCTTGTGACTATGGAAGACGTAATCGAAACCCTCTTAGGGATGGAGATTGTAGATGAGTTTGATAATGCTGAAGACATGCAAGCTTTCGCTCGTAAGAAGTGGGAGGAGCGTGCTAAAGGCCTTGGGCTTACAGAATCTACAAATACTTAATACCTAAGCTACTGTCTCAAAATAAGGCTGGTGATCGTAATTTCTTAGATCGACAGGACTTACTCCTGATACTCCTTGCTCTTGCATATATACACCGTAGATTACATCCATCTCTGCCATCGTCAACTTGTTATGTGTCACTACGATGAACTGCGATTGCTTAGAGAACTTATTGATGATCTTATTAAACTTATGGACATTGCTATCATCAAGTGGTGCATCTACCTCATCAAACACGCAGAACGGCGCTGGCTTTAATAAGTAAAGTGCAAATAGTAGAGCAGTTGCCGTTAACGTCTTTTCCCCTCCTGATAATTGGCTAATCGTCTTAGGTCGTTTTCCTTTAGGCTTAGCTATGATTTCTATCTTGGCATCCATAGGAGTACTGCCACTAAGAAGTACCAGGTCGCAATCATCCTCATCAGAAAATAAACTTCTAAATACTTCTCTGAAGTTAATTCTCACCTGATCAAAGGCAGCCATAAACTTAATAGAAGCGGTATCTTCTATTTCTTGTATGGTTTCTAGCAATGACTCTTTAGCAGCAAGGATATCTTCACGCTGCTGATTCATCGAATCAAATCTGATTTTGATTTCATCATAAGCTTCTAGTGCCAATGGATTTATCTCACCATAATTTGCAAGCTTATTTTTGAGTTTAGCGACTTGCTCATTAAGTACTTCTAAGTCGATTTCTAAATCAAGTTCATCTTTGTTGATATCATCTAGAGATATATCAAACTCGGCTTTCAATCTTTCGTCTACAGTTTTGATCTCAAACTTTAGGGTTGTTTGCTTTTCCTTCAGCTCGTTGATTAGACTATTTGCGTTATTGATTTTACGATTCAGTTCTCTTACCTCATCTTCTTTTTCATGGATACCAGACTTCTCTTTGAAGTAAGTTTGTTCTACTTCCGAGAGCTTACTTGACTTCTCTTTTTGGACTACATAGAGCTCTTTTAATCGAGCTTCTATATCGGTGCTCTTTCCTTTCAGTTCTTCTACTTCCGCAAGTAATGATTGACTTTGAGTAGAGTTCTTTTGTTCTATTTCTCTTAGCTCAATAATCCTATTATTTCTATAGTCAAAATCTTTAGTAAGACCTTCTAAAGTATTCTCTCTTCTTATCAGTTCTATCTTAATATCATTGACCCTAGCCGACTGCGCGGATAGCTGATCTGAGAAGCCTGTCAAATCCGTTTCTGGCACTCCCCCACCTGATAGGGCAGCGTTTAGCTTATTAGCTATATCACTGATTAGGCCAGTCTTTGTTGCGATATTACCTATAATTGATGCCTTATCAGTATTGATTAGATTTCGCTTTGTAGACTGGGCTTCTACCTGCTCATTTATACTAGCAAGTTTAGTATTTAGCTCAGTTTTAGATATGTTGATAACCTCGATTGCAGACTTTAGATCGTCTATATCTTCTTCAAAGTTTTCTTTTGACAGATTAGAGATTTTTGTTTCTAACTGTGTTATATAGGTTTCTAATTCTTTACGTGTTCTCTCCTCACTTTTTATTTGAACTTTTAAATCTTCTAGACTCTTTTTTCTTCCAATTTTACTCCCTTCAAATAGCCCTTTAGATCCTCCACTGATAGAGAATTTATTCTTTATAAAGTTCCCAGCCTTTGAAAGATAAACAGCATCTTCAGAACCATTAGCCTGAGCTAAGTCTTCTAACTCCCCATCATAAATAAATACATTGTGTAATAGGAAATTTGTAAGCTTCTGATACTTATGCTCTATTTCTAGAAACTCATTTACATGTGTTGCATTTCCAATAGAGGAAGCACTAATTGACCTTGCATCAATCTGATCGAGCAAGAAGAAATTAGCTTTTCCTTTCTGAGCAGTAGAAAGTAACTTGATCGCCTCTCCTGCATCTGATACATTATTAACTATAAAGTAATTAAGATAAGGCTCTAGGTACTGCTCCACGATCCCACGAAACTCTTCCTTGACATTAAGTATATCTGCGAGCACTGGTACAGAAGCATTCCACTTATCATTTAAAAACTTAATAGACTCAGGATATCCTTCTAAATTGTCAATCATATTTTGCAATAGATCCCTCTTCTGGATTTTTGCATCTATAGATCTGTTTAGATCTACTAACTCTTTATCACTTACCTCTTTCTTCTCGTTTAGTTCTTCTTTCTTATTAAGATTTATAGTCCTGTCACTTTGCAATTTAGCTAGCTCAGATTGTCTATCATTAAGATCCGATTCTACAGTTTCTAATCTCGTCTGTAAATCAGATTGGCTTGTTGCAAATTCACTAAAAGTAGATTCTAAAAAACCTAAATCCTGTGTCAGGATGCTTAATCGACTTTCTAAAACAGCTTTATCTTTCTCTGCTTCATTTAATATTCGCTCTCCCTCTTGTCGTTCTCTAGTAGCTACATCAAATTCATCCTTAATTACATCGTATTCTCCTTTCGTTTTGATGTAAAGATTATTAGCAACTTCATATTCCTCCTTTACAGATGCTACCTCACTTTTAGCCGCACCTAGGCTTTGCTCTATTTCAGCGCACTCTTTACTAAGTAATTCTATATTCTGTTTTGCACTTGTTATCCCTTGGATTAGCTCATCACTCCTAGTCTGATTATTAGAGATTTTTTCTTGACTACTCTTCTTGTCAAATTCTAGGTCTCTAATCTCATTAATCATCTTGTTGACCTCCTCTTGGAAGCCAGATAGATTTTGCTCTTGACTTAAATTATCTTTTTTAATTTTCTGAAGAGCCGACTCCTTGGTATGTTGTTCGGCAACAATCTTCTCATACTCCAGAATTTCATTTTGGACTTTGGTGTCAAGTTCTGATTTCTGAGTTAAGAAAGAATCAATATTCATTATAGCCGCATGAGCACTTTTTTCTTGATACTCTTTCTTAAATGCATAAAACTTCTCCGTTCTCTTAGCCTGTCTTTCCAAAGAAGACATATTCTTTTGTAACTCAAACAAAAGATCGTCTACCCGTTCGAGATCGGCAGCGGTAATTTTAAGCTTGTTGAGTGTTTCGTGTTTCCGTCTTTTGTATTTAGAGATACCTGCTGCTTGCTCAAACATTTTACGTCTAGCATTCTCTTTGTCAGCTAAGATATCATCTACCATCCCGAGAGCTATAATCGCATAGGAATTAGACCCTACACCTGTATCCATCAATAGTGTAGTAATATCTTTAAGCCTACAAGTAATGCCATTTAACCTATACTCTGTCTCTCCACTTTGATAGATTAGCCTTGATACACTTACTTCTTGATACTCTGTAGGTAGGAGATTCTTAGTGTTTTCAAAGGTGAGCGTTACTTGCGCTACTCCACTCTTCTTACGAGTCTTGGTGCCATTAAATATGACATCACCCATATTCTCCAATCTGAGCTCTCGCTTCTTTTGCTCACCTAAAACCCATCTAATCGCATCGACTATATTAGACTTACCTGATCCATTAGGACCGACTACGCCGATCACATCCTCATTGAAGTTTAAGACTGTGTTATCCGCGAAACTCTTAAACCCCTTTACTTGCAGTGTTTTTAACCTCATTAGGCGGCAAATATAGGAATTTTAACTATAAGTGAATATTCTATATGTGACAGTTTAACGGCAAATTTTATCCTAAAAAAGAAGAGGCTCTTTCAATGCAGAAAGAGCCCCTCTCGAGTATAATAACCAAAATAGAATCTATTATTTTAGAGATACCATTTTTCTAGTCGCTGAGAAATTCCCGCTCTCTAAACTATAGTAAATAAGTCCTCCTGATCCTATTAAATCTGATGATATAGTAATCTTATTAGTTCCTTGTCCGAAAGTTGCCGTTTGACTATGTAAAAGTCTACCAGAAACATCAAACAATTTCAATGTAGCCTCACCAGCTTTAGGCAGTTTAAATCCTATCTCAGTATAATTTGAGAATGGATTTGGCGTATTCTGTAAAAGCTCAAACTCTACATCACCTTCAATAGAAGATTCAAACTCTAGCTCGATATTATTGATATCATAGCTATTACCAGTGTAAACTTCCGCTTTTGTTATTCTGTCATTAATTTCTATTACATCCGATAATGTCACCATGTCTTCAGTTGCGATGAACACGAATGTGATGATGTCTTGTTCTGCTTCTACTTGCTCGATAGCATTCCATGAAACACTTGAGAAAGCACCGTGATTTGCAATGTTATCACCGTTAATCTCTATGCTATTAGAATTAACTCCTATTAATTCTAATCCAGGGTGTGATATAGTGAATTGTAATCCAGAGACTGCTTTAAAGTTTTCACTATTTAAACTCATCTCAATTAAATCACCATTATCTGCAGTAGCATCATTGATTGTAAAGGTAACGGTGCTGCTAGATCTAACTTCAGTTGCTTGAAGATTGCTTGGTCTCGCGCTACCATTAACATCCCCGATCTTAACTCCTATAAAGTCTTGACTAGCCATATCAGAAGAAAGATCATTTACATCTAATTGTTCTGTGAACGGCCATGGATTATAAAGGTTATTAAAGGTTTGATTTTTATCTACAAATCTCCAGCTATCGTTATCTGCTAACTCAGAAGTTACGCCGAGAATCAGTTTTCTTAGTTGTACTAAATCTGATGCTGTCACTCTTTGATCATTGTTAACATCTGCCGCAATAGTTTTATATGCAGAATCAAATGGCTTAAGCCCTAGAATATGATGCTGCATAAATACTAAGTCAAGCGTACTTACCCCATTTAGGTGATCATCATCTTTCTTGACAGAGACACTATAGTCACTATACATCGGATTAGAAGAGAACGCATAATTACCAGAAAGTCCTGATGTCATTTTAGATACTGGAAACTCTGCTAGTTCATCGTTATCTAAACTCACTCTCGCTTCACCTATAGATTCACCAAAAGGAGTTGATACATTACCTGCAATCAAAGCATTACCATTTCCATCTTCACATGCTTCTCCTGAGTCTACTTTTGTTACAATTATAGGATTAGACAGATCGTGACATCCTTCGATATCACTTGCATTAGCACCGACCTCTGCACCAGTTAACGTACCGTCAAAACTCAAATGCCATAACAAGCAAACTCCTACTCCTGAACCTGCGAAATCGAAATTAGGCCCATCAGGGAAACTAGTAATATTACCTACCTCGTCAGTAATCACATATTGTGACTCTCCTAAATTCTCCCACACCTTCGCATCGAAGCCAGTGTTTTCACCAGAGATACACACTGTGATTTCTTTAAGGTCTGTTACATCAGTAATTAAGTTACCTCCTACTACACCACAATCATTACATGCCACTTTTACAACTGTCAATTTATTAGACAGACTATAACACCCTACGACATCATTAATATTATTACCTATTTCATAACCAGTTAATGATCCGTCAGAACTAATATGGTACAAGTAACAAACTCCTTCAGTGCTTCCTGCAAAATCAAAAGTGTTACCTGTTGGGAAAGATTGGATTATACCATCCGAGTCAGTTACTACATAACTAGATTCCCCAATATTCTCCCATACTTTAGCATCGAAACTTGTTTTTCCACCAGCAATACAAACTGTAACCTCTTCTAAATCTGTTACATCAGTTACCAGATTACCTCCTGCAACTCCGCAAGAATTACATGCAACCTTGGTTACTTTAATTGCATTTGATACTTCAAAGCAACCTTCAATATCAGTAAGATTATTACCAACAGATACACCAGTAGTAGAACGATCTGTGCTTATATGATGCAAGTAGCATAGACCCTCATCTCTACCATTAAAATCAATATTTGGTCCTGATGGCATTCCTATGATATTACCATCGCCATCTATTATAATAAAACCGCTATTGCCTTCATTGCCAGATATATTTATGCTGATTCTTGTGTCACCGCCTCCAACACACACAATTGCATCTGTCACTCCAGTCCCATCTACAACTAGATCTCCTCCTGTAACATCACATGTATGCACATAATCATCACAAATACCATTATCATCTACTCGTATGTTTATGGTACATGCAGCTGAGTTTCCAGAAGCATCGTGTACCCACATTTTCATTTCTTCTGTTCCATATAAGACATCTGCACAAGTCAGTGTCAAACCAGGTACGATAGAGTCAGCTGAGAATGAATAAAATACTTCATCATCACATGGATCAAAACTCTTACCATCTGGATCAAAATCTTCTGCCCATATTTCTACCTCTCCATTAGTATTCATAACTGCAGTAGAGATATTTTGGATACAGATTGGAGTCGGCTTAGAACTATCCAAGAGTACAACTTCTGTTTCTTGTGAAGCTCCATTACCACAGCCATCTTTTACATTCCAAAGTATCGTGTACGTACCTAATGGTATTTCGCTTACTGTAAAACCAAAAGCATTCCCTAGGCCCGTTTGTATACTACCAACCTGATCGCCATTAGCATCTTGAAGTGTTACAAACCATTGCAATAATTCTGATCCACAGAATCCTTGATCTCTAGCAGTATTTATTAACGCAATATTACCTAGACAACTACCTTCAATACCAGGCTGCATCGTATCAACCTCCATCATCATAAACTCTGGATCCATATCATCATGAAACAAGAGAACCTGATCGTAAGTGTAGTAACCATCTCTATCTACAAATCCTCCATCCTCTGATGGCAAGTATCTATAATAAGCACTTCCTTCATTTTCATTGATGCATCCACTATCTAAGCACCAGTCCTCTACTAATTGGAACTGATCAGCATCTGTATCATTTTCATCATCACCTTGAGGAGCGTTCGGGTCACCATTGGGAGCCCAAGTACACCAGTCAATCACAGTCCATCTTTTGATAACCTTCATACAAGTATTATCAGCTTGGAATATAGTATCGGCATCCATACTTATACCTACAAGACCACATGCATCAGACTCCTTATACTCAGGTGTACATGCAGGATCTTCATCGACACAACTTAATACAGGACCAAAGTTGATATCTGATGCTGGAATCTCTACGCACTCATCATCCTTAGGCTCTAATCTTACTCCTGTCCCTGGCAATCCACCTTTATAGTGTATTGGCCATCTGATACTTAAAGGATCAAAAACATTTTCATTTTGAACAGTAATGATCTGTGGACATGAAGTTACTTTACCTGATGGGTCTGTAGTTGACCAGATTCTTATTACTCTTCCAGCTCCACAGCTGTTAAGTGATTGATCATCCGCAAAACTTACTTCTGAATCACCACAGATGAAATCTGCATCAGCATCTCCAAACTTCACATTCTCAGAATATTCTGTACACTTAATAGTCACATCATCAGGACAAGAGAAGATCACTCCTACCTTGTCTTGCACTTCTACTTTTACCGTACAATCATTATAATTATTAGCTCCATCCCATACTCTCATAAGCACTAACTGCTCACTACCTATATCTGTACAACAGAATTTTACACTGTTATTCCATATCGCTAATTCATTTGTCACAGGTGGTAAAGCATCACCAAACTTGTCTTTATCAACCACAGACACAGTGCCTGTCGCAGGATCACAAGTAACTGGTAAGCCCGCGAAAGTCATTCCGCCAAATGCGTGATCCACAGATTGGATATAATCTTCGAATCTTAATACTAGATACTTAGAAATAGATCCACAGCCACCATCATGACTACCTTTATCAAATTCTCCAGCCTCTATTTTAGCTATTCCTCCATCCATATCTGGAGTTATGCTCACTACCAATTTATCTTTACATACTGCCACTGGCCGTACATCATCGATAACTACTAAAGTATCTTTATGAACCTTTGAAAAATTATTGCAATCATCTTTTGCTGTAAACTCGATAGAGTAAGTACCTGGTGTCAATGCTTGCTCAGGCACCCATACTCCATTACTGTTTATTATATCAAAACTAATGTCAAGATCACTATCACAATCATCCGTAAATACAGGTAATGTAAGATCAAAGTCTGCTTCACAAGTCCAAGGCTTCATACCCACCGTATGCGTTACGCTTACATCTGGGCCTATAGGTGCATCATGATCTCTCTCTTCTATGACTTGAGATTCCGTCACTAGTTTAGCCGCGCACCAATCTACAATTGTCCAGTCTCTAATTATTTTTTTACCATCGCCGCAAAGTGGCGTTTCGTGATCTGAGTATGATGATACTAGATTACAGAACTTACTAGGGTATAATGGCTCGTAAGGATGTACAAGTATCTGAGCAGACAGAGAAGAATCTTGAGCACACCTCATACTATCTCTTAGTTCTTTCTTGATTACATCTTGAATGGACCAAACGCCTGGTACCAACTCTACTGGTTCTCGTACTGTATCGACAATGGCATAGTAATGAACTTCTAAACAAGTATCAGGGTATGTGATAACTTCTCTCCATTCGTTATAAAATGTAGGTACAGACTCAATAGATACAGGATCAGTACTGTTACCACAATCTACTTTCTTTTTTCCTGGGAAGATTATGTTTGGTTTTAGTTCTCCTGATATCGGATCAAACAAAGGAATTGGTAATTGCTTATACGCTTGGGATAATAACAATCTTGTCTCAGTTTCTCCATGCTGAGTAAAGTCTCCATATGTTTCAATTACTGTTTCGATACCATCACAAACTTCACCATCTGTTTTTACTACCTCTCTGATATTAGTGATGTTATTTACACAATCACCAGCTTGAGCTTTTAGATTTTGTCTAAGATCTTCTATTGTAACGAATGCTGGTGGGTTACCTCCACACCAAGTTTCACAAGGGATACATGCAGGCACTTTATAATTTGCTACGCAAATGAATTCACTGTCTATATTATTTAAATATTCAGTAGCTAGATCTATATCGTCAACTGTAACCTGATAAGTATAAATAATATTTGTTCCAGAAACAGCTGTTCCAGTCAAAGTATTGCTACAACTGAATGAACACCATCCTGAAAGTGCAGAATCACAAGGAAAGTTAATTTCATTTCCTAAACTAACAGCTGGAGTATTTCCATTACAGTTAGCAGGATTAGGTGCAGTAATCTCTAATGTTACACCTGCAGCAACATTATTCAAGTCAAAAGTTAGATCAACAGATTCGTCTTGTGCTGGGATATAGCTACACAATACATCACCATTATAGGTTGGGAATACATTTTGCTCAATAATAGCAACTCCCCAACAACTATTGGAACAGCCATCTGCAGTAATAGTATATTCAGTATTGCCTAACAACGCTCCCCAATCGTCAATACCTGTGATTGATGCTGTACCACTTACAGCATATCCTGTATCTATTTGGGCAAAGTAAATGGTAAATGCCGTTCCTGTAGGTACAGCACCTTCTAGTAGTGCGTCTACTGTAATATCTGCTTCACAATTTGCGGGAAGTGATATCTGTACATAATCATTACAAGCTAAATTGCAGAAGGAATTAGCATTAGCGGGAATGATGAAAATTGAAAATAAAAGTGAAAGTATTAAGCAACTCGTATACTTAATGGTACTTCCACCTAACTGAATAGATGTAAATCGTTTCATGGAATGATTCTTGGTTATTAAAATCGAATTATGAGTTAAAACTTAGGTGAAGATATATGGCGACCTAATAGCTAGTATTTTTTGCAAATGGTAATTATTGCAATTACTTATACTAATATAAATCGTTGATTATATGTTAATTATCTATGTGTGCTTAGATAATCTTAGCAAGTGCTAAATCTTCAACCCGTGCCACGAGTCGGACTTTATACTGAGGAGAGAAAGTAGATATAGAACTACCCAGTAGAGTATTTCTCCTGCCCATGCTAGCTCTAAATTGTAAGGCAATACTTTAATAAATAAGTAAGCATATCCTACATAAATGACTGCGCAGATGGTCTGAAGTTTAAGCGCCTTCCAAGTATCTCCCGTACCAGACAAACCATTAAAATATGTAGCCCCAATACAAAAGCTAACAAGGATTCCAATCAGCACCCAGAACAAGTCTCCTGCTTCTTGGATGAGAGACATGTCCTTACGACCAAATATGGGATAAAGGAATATTTCTGGAAGTAGGATAACTGGCAATGCGATTAAAAGTGTAAAGAAAACATTGATCTTCGTAGTCTTATTAATCATAGGCAAGACGGCAGCCAATCTACCATTACCTATAAAATTACTTACGATAGTATTAATTGATGAGGCGAAGCCCCAACAAGGAATAGATAACATCAAGTAAACATTTCTAATAAGATTAGAAACTTCAAGGTCTCTTTGGCTTTTATTTTCTATCCAGCTAAAAAACAGAAACCAGCTGCCTATACCGATAACCGATTGAGCAACTATCGGAGATGATATCTTCCATACTTGCTTAACAAGAGTTGAGTCAAACTTAGGAATTTTAAAGAGGTCAAACTTCCTATTAGACTTATCGTAAATGATGTACAAAACAAAAGCGATGAAAGCTAAGACTTCAGCAGTAGTACTAGCCCAAGCGGCACCCTTTATCCCTAGTTCTGGAGCCCCGTACTTACCAAAAATGAGAATGTAGTTAAGTACTAAATTCACAACTGCCAGTAATAGCGTATCATAAATGATAAACTTCGTCTTAGCTAACCCTGTGTATAGTGCAATGAATCCGAGCCCAATATAACTGAAGAAAATACCATATGATCGAGGATAGATATAATCTAAGCACTGCTGAATTATATCTGGCGATGCAATAAATAACTTTAAAAAAGTTGGAGATAAAAATTGCATGAATAGGAAGAGCAAAACAGCAACAATCAATTCCAAAACAATCATTGCATAAAAGCTTCTACCTACTTCTGTATAAGCCCCTTCCCCATATCGCCGAGCAATTATTATCTGCCCCCCTTTAGAGATACCGTATCCAATTGTAGAGATTGCCAAATAGAATACTCCGATTAGGCCAATCGCTGCAAACTCTAGAGATCCTTTATGGTATAAAAAAACATTATCCGTGAGTACAATGAGGTTTTGTGCTGCACTACCCAGCATAATAGGCAGTGAAATGCTCAAAATTTGTTTATAAGACGTGTTTAACCTCAAAGGGTAGTTTTCTTAAATATGAAGACGAAATTATTATTTAATTGATACTTTTAGATCAACCAAAAGTGTACAACTATGAATAATTATAAAATTCATTTTATTCTCCTTTCAGCATTAGTACTTTTGATCGCTTGTAAAAACGAAAAAGAAATGGCAGTAGTAAATCAAAGTGTAATGTATTCTAAAAAAGAGGTAAAAGAACCTATCGCGGCTAAGAAGGAGAATATCATGACGATTCATGGCAAAGAAAGAAATGATCCTTATTACTGGATGAGATTATCTGACGAACAGAAAAATGCTGCAACACCAGATAGTAGCACACAAGAAGTATTAGATTATCTAAATGCTGAAAACGACTACACAAGCTCACTACTAAAGCATACTGAAGGCTTTCAGAAAAAATTATTCGATGAAATAGTAGGGAGAATCAAGCAAACCGACATGACAGTACCCTTTAAGAAAAATGGGTACATGTATGCAACAAAATATGAAGAAGGAAAAGAGTACCCCATCTATGCAAGACACAAAGGATCAATGGATGCATCTGAGGAAGTCATGTTAAATGGTAACGACTTGTCAGAAGGATTTGATTATTACAATATTGGAGGAAGGAGTGTTAGCCCAGACAACAAGTTGCTAGCATATGGAGAGGATACCTTAAGCCGTAGAATTTATGAATTAAAGTTCAAAGATTTAGAATCTGGAAAATTACTAAACGATGTGATTCCTGGAACAACAGGTAGTGCAGTATGGGCAAATGATAACCGTACTGTTTTCTACACACTTAAAGATGAAGAAACACTTAGAAGTTACAAGATAATGAAGCACATTATTGGCACCGATGTGAGCAGCGACGTTGAGATGTTCACTGAAACTGATGAGACTTTTTATTCTGGTGTATACAAGACTAAATCTGAAAAATACATTGTCATCTATTCTGGTCATACGCTCACGAACGAATATCATGTTTTGGATGCAGATGCACCTGATGGAGATTTCACTTTATTCGAGACAAGAGACTTGACGGGCAAACATGAATTCGGAATCTCTCACTTTGAAGACAAGTGGTATATCAGGACAAATTTAAACGCCCCTAATTTTAAACTGATGGAAACATCAGTTAACAGTACATCTAAAGAAAACTGGAAAGAAGTTATCCCGCACCGAAAAGATGTCTTGTTAGAAGGAATGGATATATTTTCAGACTACCTAGTATTATCAGAGCGCGAGAATGGCTTGACACAGTTACGAGTTAGACCTAATGGAAATGAAGAGCACTACATTGATTTCCCTAAAGGTGCATATCTATGCTACACTTCCACTAATCCAGAATTTAATACCGATGTATTGAGGATTGGTTATCAGTCTATGACCACACCTAATACTATCTACGACTACAATATGAAAACTCAAGAAAAAGAGCTCCTAAAACAGCAGGAAGTTGTAGGAGATTTTAATTCTGAGGATTATGCATCGGAACGAGTTTTTGTCACTGCTAGAGATGGAGCTAAAGTTCCGGTTTCAATAGTCTATGCTAAGACCACCAAACTAGATGGGAATGCACCATGCTTATTGTATGCTTATGGCTCTTATGGCAGTAGTATGGACCCATATTTTAGTTCTACGAGATTAACTTTACTTAATCGTGGTTTTGTGTTTGCTATTGCACATATCAGAGGTGGCATGGAGATGGGTAAGCATTGGTATGAAGATGGAAAACTGCTAAAAAAGAAGAATACTTTTACTGACTTTGTAGATTGTGGAGAATACCTAAAGAAAGAAGGCTATGCTAAAGAGAATGGTTTGTTTGCGGCTGGAGGAAGTGCTGGTGGATTATTGATGGGTGCGGTAGTTAATATGCGTCCTGATTTATGGGCTGGTGTTATGGCAGCTGTTCCATTTGTAGACGTGGTAACTACAATGCTGGATGAAACAATACCATTAACCACTTTTGAATGGGATGAATGGGGTAATCCTAAAAACGAAGAATATTATGACTACATGCTTTCTTATTCCCCATACGATAATGTAGAAGCAAAGAATTATCCTCCACTGTTAGTTACGACAGGCCTCTTTGATTCTCAAGTGCAATATTGGGAGCCAGCAAAATGGGTAGCAAAACTTAGAGATAAAAAAACTGATGATAATCCATTACTACTTCATTGCAATATGTCTACTGGACACGGAGGTGCATCGGGTAGATTTGAGAGACACAAAGAGACTGCTTTAGAGTATGCTTTTCTATTAGATTTAGCGGGTGTAGCTGAAGAGGAAATTAAAGGTTAAAAGCTGAATTATAGATTTCTAATAGTTTAGGTTTTTGAGTTTCCCAATTAAAGGCTTGTGATGCTTTTGTGCAGTTAGTAATAAGTTGCTCTTTTAATTGGTGATCATCTTTCAGTGTTGTAATTGCATCTCCTATCACGTTTACATCCAAGGATTCCAATAAAATGGAAGTTTCAAATTTCTTATTATGTAACTCATATTCAGGGAGTTGCATAGACAAACAAGGAATGCCTGCCATGATATAATCAAAGTGTTTATTTGCAGAAGAGTAATGATAATTGAGACTTGATGGCTTTAGCAAGTTTAATCCAAGATCATATTTTTGTAGCTCTTCATGTATTGTTTTATTCTCTATGAATCCTTTTAAATAGACTCTTGATTGCAGATGATTATCTTCTATCAACTTTTTAATAAGATCTAAAATGTCTCCAACACCATAAATAGATAAGGTAGTCTCAGGTAAGTTTTTAATAGCTAAAATCGCCTCTTTCAATCCCCTACCCTTATTGACTACCCCCACGTAAACTAAATCAAAAGTGACTTCTGGTTTCTTAATTCTTTGTATTTCTTTTTTTACAGGATAGTTATAAATGTGTTCAAAATTAGTAGCGTACTTCTCGCCTAAAATATTAGCAAGAGACTCATTTACAGTATAATTAAAAGTTGAGTTTGAAATACCAAATCTCCCTATACAACTCCATATCCATTTCTTGAAATTTTGATTTTCTAATTCTGGAACTTCAGTGAAGTATTCATGTAGATCAATGAATAACTTTTTTTTTCGAATAGTAGAAATTAATTTGGCAACAAACAACGTATCTAAATCATTTGCAACTACACCATCTAACTTTTTAAATAAAAGAAAAAAGAAAAATCGAAGGTTGATTTCTAAGTAAAATAGAAAGCTAGATTTAAATATTGTCTGAAGCGAAAAAGTCTTAAAATCATCTGATTCAAATTTATCTTCACTTCTCTTTACTCCTACTAATGTCACATCAAATGCCACACTAGAAAGACTACCACAAATACGATGCAATCGCTGATCTTGATGGAGACTATTAGTAACTAAAAAATAAAGGATTGGCTTTGACAAATAGCTCAGTTTTTATGGATATTATTTTTCTCAAACCTCAATTTATTTGCATCGACCATCTTATTGATTATACTTAGAATTGTATCTTGTTTATAATCTTCAAATTTATCAATTAGCTCGACTACATTTGTTATCTCTGATAAGTTAGCGAGTACTAGATTCTCTAAATCTAATTGGGTTGTTGTTGACACAAATACTGACTTAAGACAATAATCACAATGACCACAGTTAACCTTATTGTCTTCTTCGAAGTATTTCAAAATATAA
>CALFUQ010000394.1 GCA_937929885.1 uncultured Saprospiraceae bacterium | reverse complement strand
TCTTCTATATGACTGATGTCTTTTCCAATAGTAGGCCACTGATATCCATGCTCCTTATAAGCTAAAGAAGAAATATGATGCCACACATCTCCATAAGGTTTATTTAAACAAGTTTCTTTGAATTCTTCTACCACTACTTTTCTCTGCACCTCTAGAGAATCTTGATTTAATACTAGACTCCTCATCCGATCGGACTCCAGCCATAGCGCTGTCTCTAAGTTTTGTGCTGGGATTGTGATATAAAAGTTAGTGATATCACTGTTAGTAAAAGCATTATTCTCTCCTCCTGCTAACTGTATAGGATCATCAAAATCCGGAGCATTCTCTGAGCCACCAAACATCAAGTGCTCAAACAAATGAGCAAAACCTGTCTTGTCCTTATCCTCATCTTTAGACCCAACCTTATAAAGCAAATTGACTGCGACTAAAGGAGTCGAGTGATCTTCGTGAATAACCACTTTCAAGCCATTATCCAATACTTTCTCCTCGTAATTTATCACTACTGCTAATTTGATTCAAATATCTGAATTTAGATTCTACTAAGTATGATTATTTTTACGAATGACTACAATTAAACTTGCTCAAATTGAAGACCTAGATTCTTTAGCCCCACTATTTGATGCTTATCGAGTTTTTTATAAACAGGATTCTGACCTTGAACTAGCTAAGCACTTTTTATCTAATAGATTATTGAAGTCTGAGTCAGTAATATTTTTAGCAAAAGATGATGATAGACCTCTAGGCTTTACACAACTATATAAAACCTTCTCATCGGTTTCTGCCCAGCATAGTTGGATACTTAATGATTTGTATGTGCGAGAAGATGTGAGAGGAAAAGGAATCGGAGAAAAGCTGCTGAAGCGAGCTCAGAAATTTGCTCTTGATGATGATGCTAAAGGTCTAGCGTTAGAGACAGGAAGTGATAACCCTGCTCAAAAGCTATATGAGAAGTTAGGTTGGGAAAAGGAGACAGAATACCTCCACTATTTTTGGAATGTGGATTAGGTAATTCTGTGACTTTACGTAGATGATAATTCCTGACCTGCAAAACTTACACAGTTAATTTTTCCCAAATGAAATTTGCATGCCGAAATTAAGCATCAGATGCTTGTAGGTATCTGGGTTAAAAGTATATCCTAATTCAGTAAAAATTTGCCATTGTGCAAATCGAATTTCTCTACTCATTATACCTAATCTCCCACATACAATGTATGCTTGGCTACTATTGTTAAATTGATTTGATGGAAAACTCACAAAACTTGTGTAGTTGTCTGACAACACTTGCATCTCCCCTCTCCATCCATAGAATAAACCAAGCCCTTTTTCTTTAGAGAAAAATTTGTTATAGCTAAAAGTAAATCCAAGCCCTCTACTATTTGTTCCTCCGTCGGCTGCAAAATCTGGACCGTAATCATAAGAGCCAATTTCATTATAAGTTAGACCCATTGCTAAAAAGCTATTCCCTAGGTTCTGCTCTCACCCAAGCCCAACTGCACGCCCAGAACGTTTTGCTTTGGATACTTTAATACCTACATAAGTTTTTACCTGTGCATAAGAAATTATTGGCGTAATGCAGATGGCCACGAGAATGATGTAACGATAGTTCTTCATCACCTAATGGACGAATTTGCCCTAGAATAAGCTGCTTGGAAGTGAAGTCAACTCTACTTTACCCAATCAGTCCAATCACCTATATATCCCTCGTTAAGAACATTCATTTTTAATTTCCCAAAAAAATCTTCTTGAGCAATTAACTCAGCTCCAAAACTTCTTAGATGTGGAGTGTCTTGCTGACAATCAATAAGATTAAATGATCTTTCTTCTAACAAAGTTACTAGCTTGATAAAGCCATACTTGGAAGCATTGCTCTTGAGTGCAAACATAGATTCACCATAGAAAACTTTACCCAGTGCCATCCCATAAAGCCCTCCCACTAATTGATCTCCCTCCCATACTTCTATCGAGTGAGCATAACCCATCTCATGCAATTGTAAAAAAGATGATTTAAGTTCATTCGTAATCCATGTGCCATCTTGATTTATTCTTTTTTGCTTAGCACAATGATCTATAACTTCTTCAAATACGGTATCAATAGTAATATGAAAAGAATCACGTCTTAGCAATTGCTTCATACTTTTTGAAACTTTCAAATTACCTGGATATAAGACTAATCTTGGATGTGTGGAGAACCATAAGATTGGGGTACTATCATTATACCAAGGGAAAATACCCACTTGATATGCAGCTAATAATCGCTCAGGCGAAAGATCACCACCTACAGCAATAAACCCATCTTTATCTGCTAGATATGGATGAGGAAATATATGGTTACTTTTTTCTAGTAGGAAGTGAGGCACATTAGTTATTCAGTCAACTAATATGTGCAAAAAAGAAACTCGTTGTAATGCTTACTTAAGTTTTTCTTCGAAGGTTTCTATAACCGCAGATAATCCTCTCTCGATGAGGTCGTTCTTCATTGGTTTTAAAACTGAGAATGAGGAAGTTTTAACTACTGCCTTACCTTTAAAGTGTACGAGCACAGATAATTGCTCAGATTGCTCGTATGTATGACTACATACCTCCATGAGACATTTGATTACCCAATCAAAAGTATTGAAATCATCATTATAAACGATTAGCTGAGACTTCTCACCTACATCGGTAGCATCTGTCACTTCTACTTCTTTAACATCCCCAACAGCAATTATTTCCTCTTTAAACATAATTTCTTATTTGAGTGATTCGAGTGTTTTCTTAACAAGATCAAAATTAGGTACATCTCCAGCATTTTCTAACACCTCAGCATAGCAAATTGTTCCTTCTCCATCAATAACAAATGCAGCTCTCTTAGATACTCCTTTCATTTCCAATACAAAATCATCATACATAGATCCATAAGCTCGACTTACTTCTTTATTAAAGTCAGAAAGTAGATCAAAATTGTATTCTTGCTCAGCTTTAAATCTATCTAATGAAAATAATGAGTCAACTGAAATCGCTAAAATATCTGCTCCAAGGCTTTCGTATGACGACATATCATCACGCACGGAACATAACTCTTCCGTACAAACTCCCGTAAATGCTAATGGAAAAAATAAGACAACTACATTCTTACCCTTATAGTCCGCTAGACTTATTTCCTTTTTCTCTGTATTTCTGAGGGTGAAGTTGGGTGCTTTATCTCCTACTTTTAATTGCATGTGGGTGTAACTTGATAAGTAAAATTATCACAAATATATCATTATACCTTGAGATTTGTACCATTTGAAAATTAGATTGCATGCGGTTAAGAAAATAAACTTTAATCTTTAATAATATGATTAATAACTGACACTCAAAATGACCTTAATTATCTTTGAGCGATAGATGACCAAAAGAAAAAAAGCTTACATAGAGACCCATATTGCAGTATTACTTTTTGGCTTTACAGCCATACTTGGTAAGCTCATATCATTATCTGCATTCCAGTTAGTCTGGTGGAGAGTGCTCATTACTGGGATAAGCTTAGTAGCTTTTAACGAAGTAAGAAAAGGTTACACTAAACTTCCTAAAACTCAGAGAAGGAAGTTTCTACTAATAGGAGTTTTGGTTGGCATACATTGGGTTTGTTTTTATGGATCTATAAAGTACGCTAATGCATCCATAGCTCTTGTTACATTTGCTACGATTGCTTTGTTTACAGCATTCCTAAACCCACTTATTCTTAGGACTAAACTCAACCTACTAGATGTCGTCATAGGTATATTGATTATACCTGCAATGGCACTAATCGCAAACAATATTGACACGAGTTTAATTACTGGGTTTTGGTTAGGAATTCTCTCTGCATTTCTGGCATCAGTATTCACTGTTTATAACAAGAAATACATTAAAGATGCAGATCCAATTTTGATTACATTTCTAGAGATGTCAGGTGCCTGGATATTTCTATCGCTTTGTATTCCTTTATACATTTTCACATTTGATAACACTATGCATTTGCCTGGATTATTAGACTTAGGATATTTACTCATCCTCTCTTTGATGTGCACGACCTTAGCTTATGTCCTGTCCTTAAAAGCATTAAAATACATCAGCACTTTTGAATCAAATCTTATCTATAATCTTGAACCTATCTACGGAATAGCATTAGCAATTTTGATTCTCAACGAACATAAAGAACTTAACCTCAACTTCTACATTGGTGTCACCTTGATTCTTTCGTTGGTTTTTATCCATCCATTTCTTTCTAAAAAAATCTATCCAAATGAATCTTGATTTGAAAGAGTTAGAAAATTATTGCTCAGCGCACAGCACTCCTGAGACAGAAAAACTACATCAGATAGTTAGAAAAACTCATCTCAGGACACTATCTCCTCAAATGCTATCCGGTCATCTGCAAGGTAGATTTCTGAGTTTTGTCAGTAAACTTATTAGCCCAGAATATATTTTGGAGGTAGGTACATTTACCGGTTATGCGACGATCTGTCTGCTGGAAGGATTACAACCGAGTGGTAAAATAATTACAGTAGAAGGAAATTATGAATTGATCCCTAATCTAGAATCAACTTTTGCTGAGTTTAGGCAATCCGATCAGATTATACTTATAGAAGGTCAGGCATTAGAAATCATCCCCAATCTCGAGTACAAATTTGATATGGTATTCATTGATGCTGCTAAGAACGAGTACAAGGATTATTTTAAAATGACTCTAGACAAGATGAATATCGGAGGCGTTATGCTGGTAGATAATGTACTTTGGTTCGGAAAGGTAATGGGAGAAAAAAGAGATAATAAAGGAATCTTGCTAGATGAGTTTAATAAGCTAGTGCTAAATGAGCCTCGAGTAGAAAATATGATCCTACCCATCAGAGATGGCCTACAGCTTATCCGTAAAATATCAAATTAGAACACGCTGATATAACCGAAGTGAATTTTTGCATTCCTGAAATTAAATGGAACCTCACTAGTCTTCCCTACTGCTGTGCTAATCCCAAATATCCCTGCCCCTGTTTCAAAATTTAACCCCGCTCCTATACCTATGGGATTATCCCATTTATTAACCTCGAGTAAATCGTTTCTTACAAATCCATAGTCTGCAAAAGCAGCTAAAAAGGAATTTTCACCGAGAAGCAATCTATACTCCAAGGTTAAGATGTTATAAAAATCTGAGAAAACAGTCTGCTCATCAAATCCCCTCAGCTGCTTACTTCCTCCGAGTCTATATAATTCATTTTGATATAGCTCCTGTTCTGCTATTTTAAGTCCTGATTGTATTTCCGTTTTAATAGTAGATCGATTACCTATTGGCAAGTAATAGCTAAGGTGAGATTTGAGATTAAATTGTAAGCCGTTAGTATCGAGTGTATCATACGCATTACCAAAATCAATAAGCTCATTTTTAAGATTTAATATTTCTTGGTTTTGATTTATGCGCTTAACTCCGATTGTGCTGTTCACATTTAATGCTAAACCCTTCCTAGGGTTAAATCTATAATCTAATGTTTCGATATTAGCCGTGAGGCCAAGTGCGTTATAAGATATATCTAGCCGAGAAGGTAGTTTTTCATTTCTTAGTATGCTGGTTGTATCGATATCAAGCAAATTAGAGCTATAGAAATCCCAAGAAGCCTTTACATAGTTATTCCCTCCAAGAAAATATTGGATTCCTATATCGGTATCTAAATCTAGATTAGTCGTTGCATTACGATATAGCGAAAAAGATGCATCAATACCAAAAGGTAAATCCAACAAGTAAGGATAATTTATGGCTACATCTAGCTCCTGCACCTCAGGCTTTAATCTTTTAAACTGTAGATACAATTGCTCCCCTGCTCCTAACTTATTTTGCATCTCTGCACTGAAGTCATAAATGAAGGTAAACCTATCTGCATCGGCACTTTCATTCTGCAGCAAGCCAATTATGAAATCAAATCTACTTGCATTCTTATTTTGTATGTCGAGATTAATAACTGCCTCATCATTAAAAAAAGTTATAGTTGGATTCCTTTTAATTTCTAGAAATGGCAGCTGTTTTATCTTTGATTTTATCTCTAGAATCTGACTCTCATCATATCTATCTCCTGTAGAAATATCAAGATACTTTTCTAAATAATTTTTTGATAAGACTGCTCCGCCAAATATATTTAAGCTATCAATTAATATTAGTTTGCCCTTGTCAATAGCCAACTCCGCAGATAATTCACCTTTGTCATTAAACCTAGTGTTTTCTAACTGTGTACTCGCAAATGGATAGCCATTATGCGAAAGTGCTTTGATTAACTTATTGAGTTCAACAGAAATAAGGTCTGGAGTTAATGGTTGATTCTCTAGATCAAATAACCTGTATTTAGCTTCCTCTAATATTCCTTGCTCAATATCTGTAACTTGTAATTTCCCAAAACTAAATTTCTCACCGATATAGACTTGCGCTAGCCAGTTACTATCTACTTGCTCTAT
>CALFUQ010000393.1 GCA_937929885.1 uncultured Saprospiraceae bacterium | reverse complement strand
GCTTCGATAATAGACTTTGTTCTAAATCTACACTCACTTTAGTTAAATACTTAATGTGTTTTATACCCAATATAGAGTCGAATATGAAATTCGAAAATGATTTTAATGCAAATAGTTACAGTAGTACTTTCAAGTAAGTTTGTTTCTGCGCTATTCAGTTTCTTTGCTTTTCATTGAGTATATGTACATCAAAGTGGCCCAGCTAGCAGCAGCAACAGCGAGCGAATAAACGGGTTTAGGTTCAACCATTAAAACTGAGACAATCCAAATAGTACTCAAAACAAAAGGCAAGAGAATTGAGGATAAGTTGCGAGTGATAAATACCAAGGCTATTAATGCTATCAGAGAAAATAATACTCCTGTAAACCAAATCTTATCTGAATTCAAGGAAAATTTTGTTCCAGGACCTGTTTCTGCTCTTGCTTTTATTCCCATCATGGTCCGTCGTTCCATTAAGAAGTGTGAGGGCGTTCCTAAACATTTATCTGCCATCCTCAATAATATGTTTGAGTGCTCCTGTCCGTGAGTTCTGATTATTAAACGTGATTTTTTTTCGCTTAAGCTTACCACTTTAAACGTTCCCCAATTTTCAAGTACAAGCGATTCCTCTGGTAAAACAGATAGCACGGAAAAATTAAATGGAATACTAGTTTTATTTATTGAACTCCTAATTATATCTCCAGCCTTAAAATCTTTGAAACTTGCTTCAACTATTTCTGGATCACGGGAGATATAACCCATTGCTTTTTCTATAAAGTAATAACTGAAAAACCCTCCTCGATCAGCACCAAGTTGCATAAGCCAGCGCCAGGTATCTGATTTCGGAGCATCTATATCAATTGCTCTAGTAGATGTAATATAAGGTGTCATATAATCACCAGCCATTTGCATCGAGGCTTCTTGTTGAGTGGCGCCCCAAGTCGAAACGTGGCGTTCAAGAAAAGCAAAGTATACCGAAAGCTGTACGGCAATCAAAAAAAGTATTATCAAAATTGATTTGAAAAAGTTTGCCATGACAACTAGAATTAAGAATAACCTCCTGCAGTATAATAACAATTGTCTAGGATTGTTTTAGCTGACTACATAGGAATTACCAATCCCATAAAGTCCCATCCTCTAATCGTGATACAGGCAAGTAAGACCTTTTGTACGGATATTTTTTAGCCTCTAAATCATCATAATCAACTCCTAGACCTGGCTTATCTTCCAAAGTCAAGTGCCCGTCTGCGTAGGCTAAAGAATACTCAAACACTTCGTTTATCGCTTTACCGCCAAATCCGACGAATTCTTGAATACCAAAATTAGGAGCCCAAGTATTTAACTGAGCATGTGCAGCATGACCAATTGGTGAAATGTCAGGCGGACCGTGAGGGGCTATTCGTACACTATGCAGTGAAGCAAAATCAGTTATTCTCCTCATGGCAGTAATTCCTCCTGCATGTGTTACCGCTGATCGAATGTAGTCTATTGAGTGAGACTCTATCAGTTCTTTTGCATCCCAGATAGAATTGAAAACTTCTCCAACGGCAAGAGGCGTAGTCGTGTGATGGCGAACATGTTTATAGTTTGATTGGTTTTCGGCGGGGATTGGATCTTCTAAGAATAAGAGATTGTATGGTTCTAATTCTTTTCCTAATCTAGCGGCTTCTATTGGAGTCAAGCGACTATGGACATCATGAAGTAATTGTATCTCTGAGCCAAACTGATCTCTAGCTGCTTTAAACAGGTTTGGAATGAAATTTAAATACTTATTAGTGTCCCATGGCTGCTCTGGAGGAAGCGGTCTATTGCTTTGCAGTTCGTAATAATCTTTTTTACCTGCCAAGATTCCATATGTTCCTGCTAAGCCAGGAATGGCACATTGGAGTCGAACTGCCTTATATCCTTCTTCTATATGTTTTCCTAAATGGTTTAATGTATCATCAATGCTTTGACCGTTTGCGTGACCATACACTTTTATTTTATCGCGACTTCTACCACCAAGCAATTGATACACAGGCATGCCTGCAGCTTTACCCTTGAGATCCCATAGAGCCATATCAATTCCTGCAATTGATGTCATGGTTATGGGGCCTCTTCGCCAGTAAGCTCCTTTGTATAAGTACTGCCAGATATCTTCTATCTGATGTGCATCTCTACCGATGAGACAAGGCTTGATATGCTCCGTTAAGTAAGCTACAACGGCCATTTCTCTACCATTTAGTGTAGCGTCACCTAATCCGTAAAGTCCTTCATCTGTTTCAATTCTTACAGTGACGAAATTGCGACTAGGACAACTTACAAAAATCTTTATATCGGTAATTTTCATGAAACCTTCAAATTAGTTATTTGGTGAGGTACCTGGTCCAACACTGCCTGCTTTGAACCACACTTCGGTATAACTTCCGTTTGCATATTGTTTTGGTATATCCCCACCATATATTTCGGCGCCAGCGCACCATACAATATTACTTTCAGGGTCTTTACCATTAGTTTGGTTATAAGCTCCTTGCTTAAAGTAATTTAGTTCACCAGCATAAGCTGCGGGTTTTTCAGTGCCGTCGCGATCTATAACTGCCCACGTAGTTCTGATTTGTTCTGGGATGTCAGTGTCTTTTGCATATTCTGACTTTACTAAATTTTTGGTGAACTTCTTAGTTGGATGACCTTCACTTGTAAATGTGAGATACATGATACCTTCAAATACATTTACCTCATAGGCAAATTCTTCTCCTAAGGCAATTCCGTCGACTGGTTCTGTGGGGTAGGTAGTTGGGCTGTCGCCTACAACAGTCATATCATATCCCCAGATAGGATACGAATAATCCCATCTTTTAGAATTGTCACCTTCTGTATTGATTTCGTAATTCCAAAACACAGATCCTTTTTCGTGTCCTGGAAATTTCTTGTAGAATAATTTAAAAGGTTCATTTTCATGCCCCTCACCACTATGGATTTGCCCAACAACGGTTGAGTAAGAGGCTGCAACTCTTGCATCCCCAGTTGTGGAAACATGCATCACCTTACACTCTCCAGTTAGCTTTCCTCCAGTTTCTGGAATCCATTCCGTTTTATGATGTAATTCCGATCTTGTGTTACTAGAGTTTGGAGAAGTAGTCCCTGAATTAGGTGTTTTGAAAACTACCCAGTCTGTGCCATCATTCGCGGTATAGAAGAATTCACTGTGCTCGTATTTAGTTAAGTCGTCGCTCCTGTCGCCATTCCCAAGAAGGATTTTGCATTCCGATATGTAAGGAATGATACTGCTTGGATATTTTTTATTATTACTGGCAGCCCCACTATTGCTACTAATAGTACCGCTGCTACTACTGCTACTGCCACCACTTGAAGAGGTCACACCATTGCTAGAGCTGCTACTTTGAGATGAACTGGTTGCTCCAGAATTCTGATTAGTACAGCTATTTAAAAAGAATATTATTGGTATTCCCATTAGAATGCAAATCGACCAGACTTTAATATTATTTATCATTTACTTTTATTTTGAACTAAGCTAAGCGTTTTCAGGATTAGTAAAATGTCTTCAACTTGAGATTTTCCTCTACAACTATTTTTCCTGAGTTAGTAATGTTATTATTTGAGTGTGTGTTATTCTTTGCCCCCCAAAGTAATGCTATTTGTTGCACACTATTATTTATAAAAGTATTACTTGAGATATTTACATTGATGATACCATAGGTGTTTAGTAGAATACCGTTTTTCTCTTTCGCGCCAGAATTAGTAAAAGTACTATTGGTAACTGAGAGGTTACCACCGACTGTTGATTCGTCATAGCCTCCTCGATAATAGTCTATCACATTAGCTTCGATTCCGTCAAAAGTACAAGCATCGATCATAATGTTTTCAGCATTATATTCTCCTTTATCTTCGATCTCTTCTGATAACTCTAAACCATTCATGCAATTTTTAAATATCGAATTGGTCAAGTTTATATGCTCTGAGAAAGAGTATTTATAGGCTTTCAGGATGTAATTAAAATTTTCTACTTCACAGTTTTCAATAGTTAGATTATACAAGCTTGACATGTTCTCTTTAAGGCTTGCAAATGCATATTGGCTATTATCGCCAGTTAGGTGAAAACCTCTTATCGTAAGCTTTGCTTCTGGATTCATTTCGAACAAGGGAGTCGCTGCAGGTCCAGTGTATTTTAAATTTACTTTGCCATCAGTTGATCCTGGCAGAATAGTTAAAGACTTATCAATTTTCAATGAGGAAGAAATAGTATAATCACCAGCCATCAATTCAATGGTGTCGCCGTCTTTTGCTCTAGCTATAACTCTTGCAATGTCTTCTCCTTCCTTAGCTGTATGAATAGAAAGACTATTTTTAGACTCCTCTGTTTTGTACCAGTCTGGTCCATAATTAGATCGGTCCAGGATAGGCGGTGCAATAGTTGGATAACCTGTTAGAGCTCCTATGGAATTGTTGTCCTTACGTGATGTGCCAAATATGTCTGTTTTGAATTGATCAAATCCGAATCCAGTGTATACCTT
>CALFUQ010000392.1 GCA_937929885.1 uncultured Saprospiraceae bacterium | reverse complement strand
CAATCTAATCATGAAGGTGCTCTTATAGACAAACTTCAAGAAGTTGGTTTCTCGGCTGATGGTATTATTATAAATCCAGGTGGTTACACTCATACTTCTATTGCACTTTCTGATACAGTGGCTGCTCTAACTACTCCAGTTATAGAAGTTCATATCTCTAACATTTATGAGCGAGAGGAGTTTAGACATCACTCTTATATCAAGGCTAACTGCAAGGAATCTATTGTAGGGCAAGGCGTAGACGGGTACAAACAGGCAGTTGAACTACTTCAGAGCTCCTAATCAAAATTAGATTTATACATATTCAGGTCTAAGATTCGTAATCTAGAATTCTTTCCAATCGTAAATGTCTTCCTGAAAAACAATGCTTTAATCCCATAACCGAATGCAAAAGCAGAACCCCCGACTACAAAAGTATCTGTACCAATATCAAATCTATCTGTCACATGCAAGAAACCGGCAAAAGCAAACCACGCAATACCGAACTGATTTAGTTTTTTACTTAGAGCTTTGATCGTACCATTCTCGTGTCTTACTCCTATGATGTCATCCAGAGGCATGATTAAATCTTCGAATACGATGGTGTTTTCTTGGACTAGGATTTCACTAATCTGTTTTCTTGTCCATACATCAGGAAAGTCTTTTTGCATGATGATTAAACTGTTGCCTGGAATGTATTTATAGGTCTTTACTTGATTTACTTTTTCTAGCTGGAGGACTATTTGAGTAGTTGCATTAAGCGGTAAGAATATTGTGAAAACCAAGAATAAGAAATAGTAAACCATTCTATACTCTCCTCGACCCTCTCTTCGAATAGAGTGAGTAGGTACTCGAAGCGTTTGCAATTCCTCCCTTTCTAAGGAGACTAGTAGAGTCTTTTCTTCTCCGCTCATCTCAACTCATATTTGCTAATTGCTTTTGCAATTTAATCATAGCTGGCTCTATAGTCTGATAGTCCAATATTTCTTTTGAAATATAAATCGCCATCATACAGATGCGCTTATCTTTTTCTATCATACTAGAATAGATAGATGCTTTGTTCACTCTGAAAGATTCTCTTAGTCTCCGCTTAATTAGGTTTCTATCGACTGCTCGTTTAAATTTCTTCTTACTTACCGTTACACCAAAAAGGACAGGAGAATGTGGACTTTGCTCTTTGGTTATTTCTTTAAATATCAATTTGATAGGATAAGCATCAATCGCACTACCCATAGCGAAAAGTTCATCGATGAGCTTTCTACTCTTAAGTCGTTCTTGTTTATTTAGGGTAAGCTTCATGTATTTAAGATAAGCCTTAGGTGACTCCTTTATACAAGTGTATAAAAAAAGAACCCTAAACTTACGTCTAGGATTCTTTTAACTTTTATTTAGAAGTATAGTGCTTTATTACTTAGCGCCTACTTTTTCGTCTGATACGGTTAGCTTCAATCTGCCCTTAGCTCTTCTACTTGCTAATACTTTTCTACCGTTCTTAGTAGCCATTCTAGATCTGAACCCGTGTTTGTTAGATCTTTTTCTTCTTGAAGGTTGAAACGTTCTTTTCATTTTGTCTGCTTTTATCTAAAGTTGTGCAAAAATAGTCTATTCATCAATTAGTGCAAATAGCAAATCGAAATTTGTTAGCTATTCATTGACACTAAGAATTCTTCGTTAGAAGCCGTAGAAATCATGTGTTTCCTTAAAAACTCCATTGCTTCGTCTGGTTTCATATCTGCTAAGTGCTTTCTTAGGTGGAACATACGCTGTAACATCGCATCATCCATAAGCAATTCTTCCCTTCTAGTACTAGATTTAGTAAGGTCGATTGCAGGATACATACGCTTATTAGCCAATGTTCTATCTAACTGAAGCTCCATATTACCAGTTCCTTTGAATTCTTCGAATATCACCTCATCCATTCTAGATCCAGTCTCTGTAAGAGCTGTTGCTAGTATAGTTAATGAACCTCCATGCTCGATGTTTCTTGCTGCACCGAAGAATTTCTTAGGCTTCTGTAAGGCATTTGCTTCTACACCACCTGATAATACTTTTCCGCTTGATGGTGATACTGTGTTATATGCTCTTGCTAATCTTGTGATCGAATCCAATAGGATAACTACATCGTGACCTGACTCAACTAATCTCTTAGCTTTCTCAATTACAATGTTAGCTACTCTTACGTGATTATCAGCTGGCTGATCAAATGTAGATGCGATCACCTCTGCCTTTACGCTTCGCTTCATATCCGTAACTTCCTCAGGTCGCTCATCTATCAAGAGTACGATTAAGTAGCACTCAGGATGATTAGTTGCGATTGCATTTGCTATATCCTTAAGTAAGAATGTCTTACCAGTCTTAGGTTGTGCAACGATAAGCCCTCTCTGTCCTTTCCCAATAGGAGTAAACAAGTCGATCATTCTGTTACCAAAATCCTTACCGTCTTCTCTTGTCTTAATGGTGAACTTCTCCTCTGGGAATAATGGCGTTAAGTAATCAAAAGGAATTCTGTTTTTGATGTCCTTAGATTCTAATCCATTGATAAGAGATACTCTTAATAATGCAAAGTATTTCTCCCCATCTTTTGGAGGTCTGATAGCTCCTCTTACGGTATCTCCTGTTTTCAAACCAAACAACTTGATCTGTGAAGGTGATACATAAATATCGTCAGGAGATGTCAAGTAATTGTAATCAGAAGATCTTAAGAAACCATAGCCATCAGGCATCATTTCTAAGATTCCTTCACCTTCTATGAGACCATCGATATCGATGTTAAACACTTCAGGGTCTATCCCACTATCTTTATTATCTCTTCTGTTATCTCTTCTATCTCCGTTGTTCCTGTTGTTATTATTTCTGTTGTTATCTCTTCTGTCTCCGTTGTTTCTATTATTATTTCTGTTGTTATTATTCCTTGAGTTATTACTCTTAGCAGGAGCTTCACTTTTAGTTTTAGATTCAGTTTTTTCTTCTGAAGCTACTTCTTCTGTTTCTACTTCTTCTTTTTCAGATGTGACCGCTTCCTTTTTCTCTTCCTTTTTTCTTGGAGCTCTTTTAGGTTTCTCTTTTTTCGCTTCTGGTTTTTCAGAGGCGGTTTTCTTTGCAGCTGGTGCTTTGGTTTTAACTTCTCCTTTAACTGCTTGTTCGTCTAGGATTTTATAGACTAATTCTTGTTTGCTAAGCTTCTTATAGCTTTTCATACCTAGGTTCTCAGCGAGGTCTCTGAGCTCTGGTACCAACATGTCGTTGAGTTGTAAAATATCGTACATGGATTTTTAAATATTAGATGTGATTGTTGAAAGTATTTCTACTGGATAATTAATAAATAGTCCGTGAATCTTAATTAAATCAAACGTTGGAAATAAAATAAGACTGGATGAATGCTTAACTAGAACTGTTAAGCTGATGCAAAAATACATTTATATTTGGATTAAGGTTTAGATTTTTAAAATTTCAGCCCATTTATAGGCAAAAACATCAATTAATACGGCTCATATGCTAACGACAAATTTTATAAGGTCAAATATCGAATTAGTAAAGGAAGGACTGAAAAAGCGTAATTTTTCCGATGATAATTTGTCTGTATTACAACAAATCATTGACCTCGACGACCAAAGAAAAAGTCAACAGACCAAATTGGATGAACAATTGGCAGAAATCAACAAAATATCGGGGCAAATAGGCCAATTGTACAAAGAGGGTAAGAGAGAAGAGGCAGATGAGTTAAAGAAGAAAGTAGCCGAAATAAAGGGTATCTCTAAAGGTTTGGAGGACCAGGCGAAGCAAATAAAGCTTGATCTTGAGAATTTGCTTCTTACAGTACCTAATGTGCCGAACAAATTGGTACCTGCTGGTAATTCAGATGAAGATAATGAGGTTATTCAAGCTTGGGATGATGAAATGCCAAATCTATCTGCTGATGCACTACCTCACTGGGAGATCACGGAGAAGTATGACATAATTGATTTTAAGTTGGGAGCGCAATTAACAGGAGCTGGGTTCCCTGTCTATAAAGGCAAAGGGGCAAAATTACAGAGGGCATTGATCAATTTCTTCTTGGCTGAAGCGGAATCAGCTGGTTATCAGGAAATCATGCCTCCTATTATGGTGAATGCAACAACAGCAAGAGGTACTGGTGCATTGCCAGACAAAGAGGGCCAGATGTATGTTATTGAAGAAGAGCAAAAATTATATCTGATACCTACTGCTGAACTCCCCGTCACAAATGTGTATGCAGGAAAGATCATTAAAGACAAAGAATTTCCTATAAAAATGACAGCTTACACGCCCTGTTTCAGAAGAGAAGCAGGATCATATGGCTCAGATGTTAAAGGTCTTAACAGATTGCACCAATTTGATAAAGTGGAGATAGTACAGATCACACATCCAGATAAATCTTATGAAACATTGGACAAAATGATGCTTCATGTAGAAGGATTACTTAAAAAACTGGAACTGCCATATAGGATTTTACGTTTATGTAGTGGAGACCTTAGTTTTCATTCTGCATTGACCTATGATTTTGAGGTGTTTTCGGCAGCACAAAAGAAATGGTTAGAGGTGAGTTCAGTCTCTAATTTTGAAACATTCCAGAGTAATCGTATGAAGATGCGATTCAAGGATGAAAATGGTAAAACTCAATTAGTGCATACGCTTAATGGTAGTGCTTTGGCCCTACCAAGAATAGTGGCTGCACTTTTAGAAAATCATCAAACAGCAGATGGAGTTAATATCCCTGAAGCGTTGAGGAGTTACACTGGTTTCGATAAAATTGATTAAAAATTAAAAAACAATAATATGTTTAGTATGGGTTACATGGTGATTATTGGAGTCACCACATTAGTTGGGTTTATTTTAAGCAGTACGCTTAAGAGTAAATTTAAAAAGTATGCTAAGATGCCTAACAGCAACGGTAAAAGCGGTGCTGAAATAGCAAAGGATATGCTTACACATTATGGCATTAGTGATGTAAAGATTGTGGAAGGTCAAGGATTCCTTTCGGATCATTATAATCCTAAAAGCAAAACGATATCCTTAAGTCCTGATGTATTTCAAGGACGGCACGTATCTGCTGCTGCAGTTGCAGCACATGAATGTGGTCACGCCGTACAACATGCTACTGCTTATTCTATGCTTAAAATGAGATCTACTCTAGTGCCTGCAGTACAAATCTCTAGCAGATTGCAGCAATTCCTTTTTATGGGATTCATGTTCGGAGGAGCTTTAATGAGCTCGGGTCCCATTGGTAACTTATTCTTAATTGCACTTGTGGTAACATTTTTTGTCGCGGCACTATTCAGTTTTATCACTCTACCCGTAGAGTTTGATGCTAGTAGAAGAGCCTTGACATGGTTAGATACTACAGGAACGACACATGGAGCTGAGTATGAAGGTGCAAAGGATGCACTATGGTGGGCAGCTATGACATATGTATCGGCAGCAATGTCTGCTCTTGTAATGTTCTTATACTTCGCATTACAATTACTAGGACAAGACTAAAAATATTAGAAAAGAGGTAGTTTTTACTACCTCTTTTTTAAATTTGGTTCTTTTACATTTCAATTCTACATTATGGATATAGATAATCTTTTGAACATTGGGAAGTCAGAAGCTGACAAAGCTTTAGACCATTTTAAGTCTGAGTTAGTTAAGATCAGAGCTGGCAAAGCAACTCCTGCGATGCTTGATGGCGTAATGGTAGACTATTATGGCACCCCGACTCCACTGTCGCAAGTATCAAATGTAGGTTCTCCAGATTCTAAGACTTTGTCTATACAGCCTTGGGAGAAGTCATTACTCGGAGAAATCGAGCAGGCTATCTTCAAAGCTAATCTTGGACTGACTCCGATGAATGATGGTGAGTTTATCAGGATAAGTATACCACCACTTACTGAGGAACGTAGAAAAGATATGGTCAAGCAGTCTAAGTCTTTTGCAGAAGATGCGAAAGTTAGTCTGAGAAACACCAGACATAAGTTGATGGAGTTTATAAAGAAGGAAGTCAAGGATGGTTACCCAGAAGATGCTGGCAAGAAAAAAGAAGGGGAAGTGCAGGGTATGATTAAAAGTTATGGCGTTAAGATAGATGAGCTAATGGTAAAGAAGGAGAAGGATATTATGACTGTGTAATTTCCTTAGTTTACTTTAAAATTATGGCCTACTAAACTTGCATGGATTAGGGAATTGTAACATTTATAAAGATTTTCTTATTACGCCATTCCCATCTCTCAAATAAATATATTTTTTCGTAAAAAGTACATCATCGATATCTGATTTTGTGTACTCACTTATAGGCTTATAGGTTTGTTGCGACTTGTATACTAGGTCATAGTTGTGTATAATCTCATCCTTCAAGAAGAGAATCATATTCTCACTAACTACTTGATAGGAGTCTATTTCTTTCATTGGAATACTATACAAGTATTGTCCTAAATTATCGAAGAGGTAGAAGCCATGATTCTTGTCATACAAAAATACCTTGTTCCCTTTTTCTACTAGAAAATCTGGTCTGATATATTCTAACCCTTCATTGTACATGGTGATACTTTCTACAAGTAACTTTCCTGTGTTATCAATCTTTTTGAGTTTGTAGTCTATCGGATCATAGAGCCAGACATTGTTGTCATTAGAGATACCAACCGCCTCTACATCATTAAATCCTAGATCAAAAAGATTATACCTACCAATATCTCCAAGTAAGTTATCAAGCATTATTATAGTCTGATAGTTTTCATAGAACAGCAATAACTTGAGTGGATTATTAGCGTCTACTGAAGTAATACTACCCAGTCTTTCATTAGAATAAGCGTACTGTTCTACTAGGTTAGGTGTATATCTTATTAACTCATTTCTATTTGTAATAAGGTAGAGATAACCTAACTCATCCAGTGAGAAAGTCTTATTCTTTTGAGATATGTCATAGTTGCTTTGTTCAACTTCTGATTCTATCAATTGTGTCTTACATGATGACAATGGAAGTATCAATAACAACAAGAAACCAAACTTAACTGTAGATTTTACCATTTGGATTTTTATAAAACTCAATCTTAGGTTCTCCTCCATCAAACACCACATATGACCTGCTAATGATCCACTCCCCTAGATTAATATAACGTGATAACTTATTTTTTATCTGATGATCAATGGTTAAATGTCGATGACCAAATAAATAATAGTCTACCTGATTATTTTTCAAGTGATCTTTGATATACTGCACTAACCACTCTTTATTCTCTCCTAAGAATTCGTTATCATCCTCATACTTCTCCCGACTTCGCTTGCTAAAATATTTCATCATGCCTAATCCTATAGATTTGGGCAATACTGAAAATGCTGATTGACAAACTGGATTGGTGAATATCTTTTTCATCACTTTATACTTATGATCTCCAGGCCCCAAGCCATCGCCATGCCCAAGATGGAAAATTTTACCTTGTATCTCCTTTGTAATCGGTGTTCGATAAATAGGAATGTCATACTCTTTTTCAAAGTAATCATTCATCCAAAGATCATGATTACCAGTAAAGAAATAAACTGGAATATCTGCATCCCGCAAAGCTCTAATCTTTCCCAAAAAAAGATCGTAACCTTTAGGTATCCCAGACTTGTACTCAAACCAGTAATCAAAAATATCTCCTAGCAGATACAATTCATCTAAATCATCTGTTATACTATCAAGCCATTCTACAATCAATACTTCTCTATCCACACTAGATTGAAAACTCATATCTAGCCCAAGATGAAAATCCGAAGCAAAGTAGGTTTTCTTACTCCCCATAGGTGGACACTAGATCTGATTGCTTGTTCTCGGCTTTGATGAGATGCGCCATTTGAGTTCTATCTACTTTTGACTTAGTCCAGTTGTAAACATCAAGATAAAGGAATGCTCTTTTTTCGAATGGATCTTGTTTGAGTATAGTAAGTTGATCTAATAGTGAACTTAGATATTGCTTATGCTCAGCTTGAGGCTTATTTGTAATAGACTTAAAAAATACAATTACTTCCTTCTGTACTTTATTCTTTTCTTGCATCTTTTCAAAGAAGGTCTCGATGGAGTTCATCACATAATCTATCACGTCATAATTATTCATCTCGTAGTGGCTCATTAAGAAAAGCAATCTACTATAGCCCTGAATATCCTCCCGCAAGTTTCCAAACTTCGTATTGATAATATCATTTAAGTAATCAATTGCCTTGGCAGGGTTGCGATGACCAAAGTACATCCATGCAATTTTAAAATAAAGAACTAACGT
>CALFUQ010000391.1 GCA_937929885.1 uncultured Saprospiraceae bacterium | reverse complement strand
ACAAAAAATCGAAGTAGTGACACTAAAAGTCTATCACAAAGATGGACAAGAGGTAAGTAAACTCTTTGAAGATGATAAGGATGGCTATGGTTATGAGAATGGAGATTATAGAATGTCAACGTTTGATGTTGAAGGTTCTGGAAACTCATTAACTATCAAGCAATCTGTGGAAGGAAAACACAAAGTATCTTTTGATTATGAAGTCCAGTTCCTAGGATTGCCTTTTACCATTAAGGAATTATCAATCGATGGTAAAGCTCAAGAATTATCCGATCATAGTGCGATTAGAATCAGTTCTGACTTTGCAGAGATCGAGCTTAATGGTTTTGGCTAAAATCTATTATTCTTTTCTAGATAGATCATAAAATTTGTGTGCTGGTAAATATTATTTACCTTATGTGTAATAACACTCAAAATTTATGGTAAAGTCAAAAGCTCCAGTTTGGTTCTGGATTATCGCTATACTCGCACTACTGTGGAATATGATGGGCGTAGGAGCCTTCATTGCAGAAGTAATGTCAACGCCAGAGTCTATGGCTGAACTATATACTGCAGACCAACTAGCATTCATAAAAACTTACCCTTCGTGGACTAAAATATTTTACGGTATTGCAACGCTAGGCGGGTTTGTAGCTTGCGTAGGGTTGTTAATGCGTAAGAGGTGGGCGCTGGGTATGTTTGTAATTTCTTTCCTAGGCGTAATTGTACAGCAAGTACATGCAATCCTATTCACAGACGCCATAGATGTTTTTGGTCCTGGGCAAGCGCTTTACTTTCCGATAGCGATAATCGTAATTTCGATTTTTATGATTTGGTTTACTAAAACTTGTATCGGTAATAGACTTGTAGCCTAAAGTTTATTCTAGTTTACCACATTGTTGTAGACGATTACCTTATCCCAGATATGTGAGTGGTTATTGATAAATACATGATGATCTGCATCTGCTTGATAAGCAGCTTCGTTTTCTAAAGAAGCAAAGAAAGAATTGATACAATAATCATAGCTGTCGTCAACGACATCTCTTTTTTCTGCTTTTGCTGGCGTACCCCAATAAAAAGAATCAATAAGTGGTATTGTCCCTAAAAGTTCTAAGCCTTTCTCAAAAGCTTTTTTATCCTCTTCTGTAGTTCCTTCCTTTAACCAAAAGTATACGATATGTGCGATTGCTGGTTTACTCATTTTATAGTTTTAAGATGACGAAGATAGTATTTCATTTATTTTCTCCAATAGGGGAGCAGCTTTTTGATATCCTCTTGAAAGTAAACATTTTCTATCTGGAGTTTCTAATACAAGGGTAGGGAAGGCATTAACTCCTTGCTCGATTGTATAAGAAAAACTGTCTCTTGTTTTTTCTTTCATTTCTTTAGAGTCAAAGAGTTCACCATAAGCTGTTTTATCTAGATCGTGTTTATCAGCAATTTCTTCAAAGGTAGCCCGCTCTAGCACATTTTTGCTCTCTCCATAAAAGGCAGTCTGCACTGCATCATAAAACTCTAAATCAACAGCAGGATTCATTTCTCTGGCGGTGACTACTGCTCGGTTAGCAGGTTCTGTGTCATAGTAAAAAGTATTATGATCTAGGATATCATGAGAGAATGGCTGACCTGTAGATTCCTGTATTTTAACCCAGTGTTTCAATAAAAATTTCTTCATCCCTTTTATTGGCTCTTTACCATATGGCCTAAGTCCACCTAGAATCAACTGAAATTCTACCTCAGGTAGATTGCTTATTATTTCTTTTAACTCTGGCGCAAAACCATAACACCAAGAGCACATGGGGTCTCCAAAATATATGAGCTTATTCATTCACTTTTTAATTTGTTATGTCAAAGACAATTAAATAACACTTGCAATATTAACAAGTTCAAAACGAATTGTATTCCTTACTTTTAGTTAGACCAATAAAACAAAACTATGAATCCAAAAATTACCATGGGGCTTAGAATATTGTTCGGCCTCTTCTGTCTCATTTTCGGTATTAACAAATTTGCGCATTTTTTACCTATGCCTTCTATTCCAGGTGATGGAGGTACTTTGATGGGAATCTATGCTACATCAGGGTTTTTAAAGATCATCGGGGTATTAGAAATAATAGGTGGCCTACAACTACTTATAGATAAATATGTTCCACTTGCGATCACACTGATGGTAGCTATCATGTTTAATGCTGCAATTTTCCATGCGCTTCATGATCCGCCTAATATTGTTGGCGCCATAGTAGGTCTTGTGATGGGATTAGCACTGGTATATGCTTATAAAGACAGATTTAGTAGTATGTTATCAGCTTAAAGTAATTACCTTCGTATCGAAGATTTAAAAAGTTATGAGGCATTCAGATTTATCTATCTGAGTGCCTTTTTTATGGTAACCTGTTGCTTGAGCTTGATTGGTTTCTAAAACAAGATTGCCACCTCAAATATTAAAAATGGAAAAGTAAATAAGTACATTTTCTCCATATCTAATTTGTTTAACTTTAAAATAAATTGACACAAACTTATGGCTTGGGGAATGAATAAATTACTGATCATTATAGTTGCCAGCTTATTTCTAAACATGGAGATAAGTGCACAGACTATCACAAAGGAGGATCTAGCAGAACTCGATGCTTATTATACTCAAATGGTAAAGGACTGGGACCTTCCTGGGGCATCCATAGGTATTGTCAAAGATGGGGAGTTAGTATTTAGTGGTAACTATGGTGTAATGGAAGTTGGTAAATCAGACCAACCTAATAAGAATACCTTGTATGCCATTGCTTCTAATTCTAAAGCATTCACCTCCGCAATTATAGGCATGCTAGTCCAAGAAGGAAAGCTAGGGTGGAATGACAAAGTGCAAAAGCATTTACCTTATTTTGAAATGTATGATTCGTGGGTTAGCGAGCATATAACCATAAGAGACTTACTAAGTCATAGAGTTGGTTTAGGTACATTTAGTGGTGATAATATATGGTACAAATCAACCATTTCTGAGGAAGAAATAATTAAACGTATTAAGGATGTACCGCAAGCTTATGAGTTTAGAGCAGGGTATGGATACTCTAATCTGATGTATATAACCGCGGGTGAGATTATTAAGAAAGTAACAGGTAAAGATTGGGGGCAAAATGTAAAAGAACGAATCCTTATCCCGCTAGGGATGGATAGGACGATCGCAAGTCTAACTGATCTTAAATCGAAGGGGAATTATTCTACGCCTCACGCTAGAGAGAATGATAAAAATTATACTATCCCGTGGGTTGATTGGGATAATGTATCTGCTACGGGAGGGTTGATATCATCGGTAGAAGATATTTCTAAATGGATGATTTTTAATCTAAACCACGGCATACATCAAGGAGATACTTTACTCACTCCAAGTACAAGAAACATGGTGTGGAGACCCCATACTAATCATTGGGTTGATCATACTTCCGAAAATGATTTTAAGAGACACTTTAATGCCTATGGATTAGGCTGGGGATTAAGTGATTATCATGGTAGGATGAGAGTAGGGCATACTGGAGGTTATGATGGATTTATTACTGCTATAAATTTAATTCCTGATGAAGACCTAGGTGTAGTTGTACTAACGAATGGAGTGAAGAGCCCAATCATGGCAGCAACTTATTACGCACTTGATAAATTCTTAGGAATCAAAACCAAAGACTGGTCAGCAGAGCACCTAGCATCTAGCAATAAGTATAGTGAAGGTGATACAAGAATAGCAGATCGCAAAGCAAAGAGAATACTTAACACGCAACCTAATATTACTCCACAAGAATTTATAGGTAATTATGATTCTAAGTTAGGAGGTAAAATAAACTTACTCAAAAATGGAGAGCAACTTAAGTTAGAATTTGAAGATGCACCACTGTTATCTGCAAGTCTTACACACTGGCATCATGATGTCTGGGAGTTGCATTGGGATCAGCCCCAAGCTTGGTTTAGTTTTGGCACAATTAAAATTAATACTGACAATAATTTGAAAGTAATAGGATTTGATTTCGATGTGCCTAATGATGATTTCTTTTTTGAAGAGCTTAAGCCTTTCAAGATTAAATAATTGCGATCCGATTATTTTTTTGATGGAGTTGTTTTGTCGGCACCGTCGGTTAGCCAGTCTAGGCTTACTGATGTAAAGACATTCTCCTTGTAGTCATCTTTCTCAAATACTAATCCGATATCTCCGTTTTGTAAAACGGTCATGGTAGAGTATGCAGAACCACCAGCATAGATAGTTTTTCCTGTTGACCAGGTTTGCCCTTCGTCATAACTAATTTTCATTGTCAGATTTATTCTACCATCCTTACTATTTGCATTAGAAAACAGTAATCGATTTTTATCGTCACCTTGGGATACCGCACTATATCTGATAATACTTGCATTGCATCCAGGGTCTACCAGTGATGAGTCTCTGCGGCTTGTCCATGTCGCGCCGTTATTCTTTGACGTGTGTATCTGTCGCATTCCAGGTCCATTAAGTCTGCAATTTACCATCCAATCTCCATTGTCTAATTCTACGATTTTGGACTCGTTTCCTGGTAGTAAAGGATAGTCTATTAGACTCCAAGATTCACCATGATCGTCACTGCTAAATAGGTGTAGCCCGCTTTCGAGATTCACTAGCGTGTGTATAAGTTTTCCTTCATTAGTCTGTATGCCTCTTCCAGAAGTGATAAATTTAAAATCTTTGTGCCATGAAGGTTTGGTGATTTGAGAAGTGATGTCTATTGGTGCACCCCATGATACGCCATGATCTTTACTACGCATCATCTTGAGATAGTAAATATCTTTCTCCTTATCTAGATCCATGTAATTGTAAAACAGGATGATATCACCAGTCTCTCGATCTACAATCATAGATGGGTCTGAAGCACTTTGACCATAAGGGTGATCAGCTACTCTTTCTATCTCTGTCCAGGTCTTACCATTGTCTTTGCTCCTCCTTAAGACGATGTTAATTTCTTTGCTCCACTTAAGGTCTCCACATGAAGGAACTCTCTCATCGATTGCAACTAGTAAGTCCCCATTTGTCGCCGTAACTATTGCTGGAACCCTATAGCAGGATATGTCATCACTCCAGTCACTACCAAACAGATTGATAAACTCTAGAGGCTTTTGCTCTGTTATTACTTTTTTATTTGCACAAGCGCTTATTACTACAAACAATAGTAGACAGAGTAAATATTTATATAGTTGCTTGTACATGTAATGATTATATGATGGGTATCCTAAAATACAAAATCAGTTGCTTCCTAAGTATTGAGCAACTCTATAAAGGCGATATTATCTTTTAATAGCTCTCTTGCGGTAATGTTTTCTGCATTTGGAATTGTGATATCCGCACCAGCATCTTTTAGCATCCTTGCACATTCTATTTGATTGTTTTGATTTTTCTCTCCACCCTGCGCTATGCCATGAGCTGCCCAGAAAAATGCAGTTGACTGGTGACTAATACATCGACGATCTAAGTCGATCTCTTCTTGCAGTAATCGCTTTACTACCTTGTCTCTACCACACCATGCTGCCCAGTGCAACGCCGTCCCTCCAAATAATCCACCATGATGGATATCGGCGCCAGCTTCGATAAGTACTAGAGCTACCTCATCAGCATGTAGACTAGCTGCTGTGATCAGTGGTGTGTCTTTTAATTCTTCGAAGCCATAACCATTGACATCTGCTCCATGCTCTATTAATTTATTAGCTATCTCTCCAGCTAATTGCCCATCTAGTTTATCTGCGAATACAAGATCACAAAGGTAGTGGAGTGGGTGGCAATGGTTTTTACATAGTGGCCCCCATTTAATTACTTGATTAACTAAGCTATTGTCTTTGCTGATAGCAGCATTGATTTCATTAAGATCTCCTTTATTAATCTGACGCCTTAAACTCATAGATGAAATATACGTTATTGTAATTCAAATTTAACTCTTAACAATATTTGGATTACTTTACT
>CALFUQ010000390.1 GCA_937929885.1 uncultured Saprospiraceae bacterium | reverse complement strand
GGCGTGTTTTCAGTTGATTTAAATGTCTTATTGTGATAATCGATTTTCATTATCACAAAGATAAAATAAGGAGGCCTCAAATTAATGAAGCCTCCCAATTTTTCTTCTTATAAGAAATTTACTTCTTAAATGTAACTGGCACTGAGATTACAGTGTTTTTCTGCACGCCATCAGTATCAAGCTTAGTGTAATTAAGCTGAGACTTAATTGTCGAGTCATAACTATCATTGTCGACTGATAGTACTATAACTTCATTTGCGTCATTTACTAGAAACTTAACGTTAAGTGTTGCCGAAGCTTTATCCAAATTGGATATGTTCAGTTTTTGTAAGTGAGTACTAATTTCTGCTCTCAGATCTTCGAGAGTACTGGTGTTGCTATCATTAGCAAAACTTGCTGTAGCAATTAAAACAAAAGCGAATGCTGAAATAAGACTTTTAATCTTGTTCATAGTTAGAGGTTTAAAATGGTTAGGTAATAATTAAATCTAAAAAGCAAAAAGATTTCCTTTCTAAATTGTATTACTATATACTCCTCTTTTGCCTCAGAAGTTGCTCGCGGTACAAACTATTTTTTCATTTATCTACAGATGACGATAAATTATCTACGAATATAGATGAGCGTAACATTTTGTTAAGTTTACATTAACAAAAAAAATCCGAAGTAATTATACTTCGGATTTTTTTCACGCATTTTACTTTGATATGGTTTTATTAAACCAATCTTATCTTAGAACTTTTTAACTAGCTCTGTTGCAACGAAGATGTCACCACCTTCCAACAACAAATTTATTTTATGCTTACCCTTTGTAAAATCAGGCATTGCTATATTTAATTTTTTAGATCCTACAGGCAATTGGTATTCTAAATTGCCTTCTGCATCAAGTATCTGCACGAAGTTGATCATCTTTTCTGTAGTTATATTAAAATACTCATTAGTTGAGTTATATGTAGCGCTTACGATCTCATCTGCTTCTTCAGCAGACTCTACTAAATATTGTACATCTACATTTTCAAATATTATTTCTGAATCTCCTTTAACTGGATTAGTAGTGTTAGCAGATAAGCTAAATGTAAAGCCTAAGATTAGAGTGAAGATTGTGATTGCGTTTTTCATGTTGTTCGGTTTTTTGATTGTAAACTTCATAATGACGGTTACGGTAAGAAGAGGCGAAAAACACAGTTAAACCCTTTTGATTTGTCTATACAAAGGACTCTACAGGGGTATACATATACTCTACAAATGAGTATTATGGGTAGCTTTATGTAAAGCAGTTTGCAGTTTAAGGATTAAGATGTGAGTTTGTAATAGGGGATAGTCATAATTCATTAAAATGACTTTTAGTCAATTTATTGGTAAAGTCGACTAGTTGTTTAGTAATTGCTGGCCTCTTAGTCTCAACATTCTTAGAACTCAATCCCCCAATAAACTTAATTGGTAACCAAGTCATACTACAATATTCAAATGTTTTCCTAAAAGGAATAAATAGTTCTTCTAACGTATTGCCTATTTCCTCAGCACTATATTCTTCTTTGACACTACCAGATGTAAGTACTAGTTGAATTTTTTTGTTTTTAAGTTGTTTGCCATTAGAACCATATGCCCAGCCATATAGCAATACTTCATCTATCCATAGCTTAGCTAGGGCAGGTAAGCTATACCAGTAAATCGGGCCTATGATTAATATAGTATCATGTTCCAAAAGTAAATTTTGTTCTTTTTTCACATCAAGTTTATATGCTGGATATGCTTCTGCTAGTGTATGTATGGTTACCTCTGGGTAGTTTGCCAATTCATTCATTATTATTTTATTTGCGAATGATTTATTTATGTCCCCTTTAGTCCACAATCCATTCAAGTTAGGATGAACGTTTATTGCAAGTATCTTTTTTTTCATATGTCTAATTTATAAATGGGAAAAATTGGCCACATACGTTTTCTATAATTACTCTAACTCTATAGCTGGATATTTTAATAATTGGATAAGATATCTGACAAACAATTAAATGCTTCATTAGCGTCAAATGATTACAATGCTTTTACCATTCTTTCATCATGCTTAAGAAAAAAGATCGATATAAGTTATCTCGAAACCCATACTGAGCGCCTACTTTTAAGGTTAGCTTATCTGAGATTAGATATTCATAGTTAATTCTGCTAATAACAGGTTTATCTCCATCTCCTTTATATCCGATAAATCCTCCAAGCTGAGTTGTAATTGTCGAGCGACCAATTTTCCAATCTGATCCTACTCCAAAAGAGAAGGCATCATTTTGCGGATTTTTATCTTCATTAGTTTCCCAGACGTAAAATCCTATCTGAGCATAAGGGCGTACTTTGCTTTGTCCGTTTTGTAATTTAAAAGAGCGTCCAGCCGAAAGATCAAAATTGTATCCGCTCCCGTCAGTAAATCGAGTAGCCTCTCTATTAGAGCCAGATGCAGTTTTGATATTAAGAGTAAGTAATAAATCTATTTCGCTAGAGGGATTGGTGAGTTGAACCCATGTGCCTAGATGGATGTCGCCAAATGCGAAACCTTCACCATCAAAATCTCTGGCTCGCCTTAAGTCTCTAATCTCTGGAGTCATCTTATATCTTTCATAAGGGACTACATAAATTTGTAAGCCTACTCTCTCGTTGGTAATGGGAATATATAATCTAGTAGTGAGGTTTTGAGCATCATCTCCTTCGCTGAAGTGCGCAGCAAGACCAAGTTCTAATTGAGTCGTTTTATGAATTTTACCATTTTTTATTTCTGGGACAGGTATGGCGTTAGGGCCAAAATATTTAGGAGTATAAATCAAATATTCGCTCCAGTGAGATCTACCATCCCACTGCACTAATGTATTCCACCATCCGTAATCTTGAGCTTGCAGCTGTACGGAGAATAAAATCACAAATCCAACATTTAGAATTGAGAGAATTATAGATTTTAATAATTGATTATTCGATAGATACATATTTCGATTTCAGTAAATATTTGTTCAGCAAATATTCTTTCGATTTAGTTAGTTTCTAATTAAACTATTTGATGTTTAGGATGTCTAAACATAATTGAATACTAAGTAAAAACAAATGAAAAAACTCATATTACTCATAATCCTTTGTATTGCAGGGTTTTACCAAATAGATGCTCAGCAAAGACGAGGTGGTAGAGGTGGACCTGGAGGGGAAAGGCAAGGAGCACCAAAGATTAATATTATTGGGAAGTTGATAAATTCATCGACTGGCCAAGGGTTAGAATACGCAACGATTTCTGTATTTAGCAAGCGTGACTCATCACTAGTTGGAGGTGGACTCTCAGAGCCAGATGGAACATTTACTGTCGAAGCAAAGCCTGGTCCTATGTATGCAGTTATAGACTATTTGGGTTTTGAATCTTTAATTATTGACCCCATTCCTTTTGATAGAGATAAGATTAGAGCAGGCGAAAGAAAAATCGACTTAGGTGAGGTAAGTATGTTTGAAGGCGGAGTAGCTTTAGAAGAAGTAGAGATCAGGGCTGAAAAAAGTGAAACTCAATTTTCACTAGATAAGAAGGTATTTAATGTAGGAAAGGATCTTGCTAATCAAGGAGGATCTGCTGAAGACATTTTGGATAATGTACCTTCTGTAACAGTAGATGTAGAAGGTGAGGTAAGCTTAAGAGGTAGTACTGGTGTAAGGATATTGATAGATGGTAAACCATCAGGCTTAGCAAGTGCTGGTAATGGGCTTAGGTCTATCCCATCCAATATGATCGATCAAGTAGAAGTAATCACAAATCCTGGAGCAAGATATGAGGCCGCTGGAACTTCTGGAATCATCAATATAGTGCTCAAGAAAAATACTGGTCATGGATTCAATGGTTCGTTTGATGTATCCGTGGCTCAACCATTAGGGTATGGTGCTGGTGCCAATATTAATTATAGAAAAGGAAAAGTAAATTGGTTTGCAAACTATGGTTTTAGATATAGGTCTGGTCCAGGTGGAGGTACAACATACCAAGAGACTACTAGAAATGATTCTGTCTTTATCCTAGATCTAACTAGAAGTATGGATCGCTCAGGCTTTAATAACAGTATAAGGACAGGTCTAGATTATCACTTTACTGATAACGCAACACTTACGGGATATCTGCAATATAGGAAGTCAGATGAGAATAATGAGAATGTAGTTATTTACAATGATTTTCTGCAGAGTATTAACAATCCAACAAGTATTACAGATAGGGTAGATGATGAAAGTGAAGATGAAAGTAACCTAGAATACAGTCTTGATTATAGAAATGAAATTGGTGGTAATAGGAATCATCTTTTTAAAGCAACAGTCCAGTATCGCGATGATATTGAAACTGAGAATTCCATATTTACAGAAACCTTTAATCCTTTAGAGGGGCCATCTTATAATAGCCTTAATCAAAGATCAAATAATAAGGAAGCTAATAAGACATGGCTTGTACAGATGGATTATGCTAAGCCATTAAGCAGTCAAGATCATAAGATTGAGTTTGGGGTGAGAGGTTCATTTAGAAGAATTAATAATGATTACTTAGTTGAAGAAGAAAACAGTGCTGGCATATTTGAATCATTAGCGGGACTCAGTAATAATTTTAACTATGATGAAGATGTCTATGCTGCTTATGCGACTTATGGTAATAAGCATGAAGCAATTTCTTATCAGTTAGGACTTCGCGCAGAATACTCTGATGTGAATACAGAACTTGAGCAAACGAATGAGAAAAATCCTAGATCATATTTTAATCTATTCCCAAGTGCTCATTTTAATTACCAGATCAATGAAGCCAACGCAGTCCAAGTAAGTTATAGCAGAAGAATACGAAGACCAAGGTTTTGGGACTTAAATCCTTTCTTTACCTTCAGTGATAGGAGAAACTTTTTTAGTGGTAACCCAAATCTAGATCCAGAGTTTTCTGATTCTTATGAAATAGGTAGCATTAGATATTGGGAAAAAGCTACACTTAGTACTAGTTTATTTTATAGACACACTAAGGATAACATGGAGCGCATCAAGACTTTGCTAGATGATAATACGACGCTCACATTCCCGCAGAACTTAAGTATCCAGGATGATTATGGTCTAGATGTAAGCATTAATTACAGTGCTCTTAAATGGTGGAGGCTTGACGGTAATGCGAATCTCTTTAGATCACAAACTAGTGGAACATTTGGTGATCAAGATTTTAGTACAGATAATTTTACTTGGTTTGGAAGGATGACTTCTCGATTTACTTTCTTTGATTCTGATTTGCAGGTTAGATTAAATTATAGAGGGCCAAGACAATCTCCTCAAGGTAATCGTAAAGCAGCAGGTTCTTTTGATTTAGGATGGAGTAAGGATTTCCTCGGAAAGAATATGACGTTGACACTAAGTGCAAGAGATATTTTTAATTCAAGAAAGAGAATAGGCGAGACTATATTCGAAGGCTTTTATGAGCGTAGCGAATTCCAGTGGAGACAAAGATCAGTTACATTGTCTGCCAATTATAGACTTAATCAAAAGAAAAAGAGAAGTAGACAAAGAGGTGGAGGAGATTATGAAGGGGGAGGAGAAGAATTCTAGAAACTTAATTTAAAATAGAATAGAGAAAGTCGTGTTCACAATAGCATGACTTTTTTTATGTTCAATTGCTAATGTAATCTATACTACCAATTGTGAAATTATAAACTAGAGGATATCTAGTAGTTTGCTATTTAGGTATTGTGAAATTAAATGTTGTGCCTACATCAATTTCACTTTCAGCCCAGATCTCTCCGTTATGAAGTTCTAATATCTTTTTGCAGTGAGCAAGTCCTATACCTGTGCCACTTGTTTTGGTATTAGCTTCTAGTCGTTGGAACATTCCAAATATTCTTATGAGATGTTCTTGTTTAATACCTTGACCATTATCCACAATGCTAAATTTCCATTTATCTCCAGCATCGTGAGAGGAAATCTTAATCTCAGGATATATATCTTCCTTACAATATTTGATAGAGTTAGAGACTAAATTCTGGATAAGGGATATAAACTCAGATTTAAAGACCTTAATAGTAGAGGGTAACTTTCCAATCTCGATAGTAGCGTTAGATTGATTTATCTGCGCACTTAGGTCGTGTAGAACTTGAGTAATTATATTTTTTGGATTTATCGTTTCTTTTTTGCCTGCAGTCCCTATTACACTATAAGCTAGCATGTCACTTATGAGTGTATTAAGCCGCTGAGAGGACTCTAGTATAAAGTTGATGTATTTATTAGCATCTTCGTCTAGTTGATCAGCTTTCTTGCTATGAAGTAATTCACTAAAACTAATGATAGTTCTTAGCGGCTGCTTAAGGTCATGAGAGGCTACGTATGCAAAATTTTCCAGTTGTATATTGCTATCCAAATACTTTTGGAGCTCTTTGTTTTTCTCTTCTATCTCTTCATTCTTTTCTACAAGTTCAGTGATATTTCTAGATACAGATATAATGCCTGAAATCTCATCCGATTTGTTTTTCAACGGAGAAGCAGACATACTAAAATGCTCTTTTTTATTGTTAATCTCTCTTTGATATTGATGTGCTATTGTTTCTCCTTCTAGCACAGATGATATTTTCTTTTCCCACTTATCTTTATCAGCTACTTGAATGGTCATTAATTTTTGAGCCATTAATTTCATGTCCGTACCTACAGTCACTTTTGAGCCACTGGCTTTAACGAAATAGTCCGAAAAATTTGAATTGATTGCTATAACTTTTCGATCCTTGTCTTGTACTAGTATCTTATCTGCAGTCCCTTCTATTACTGCGTTTAATAATTCTCTTTCTTTCGCAATTTTTTCAAATGCCATAACTCGTTCGGTTATGTCTTTAAGAAAAAACACACACTTTGACATCGAAGGATCTGTAGAATCTATAGTGAGATTGATTTCAATGATATATGCCCTTTCATTATCACCCTTGTAGTTCACTTGAAAGGTAGCTTTGGATTCTGTTTTTGCAATCTTAATTTGTTCTAATACAATCTCTTTGAATGATTGCCCGGACTCGTTAGAGACCTTTTTGGAAAACTCATTTAACTTTTCTATATCCTCTTTGTTTTCGAGACCAAAGAACTCAATAGCTGCATTGTTGCATTCAATAACTTTTAAAGTTTTTAATTCTCTAACAATAATTGGATCTATGGAATTTTCGAATAAGGCCTCGTATCTATCTTCAGAACTATCCAGTTGTTGCTGTAGTGCGAGCTCTTGTGTGATGTCAAAGAAGATAGTTACAAAACCAGTTGGTGTCCCTTCCTTGTTTTTGGTAACAGAAGCAATACCGTTTATCCATCTCTCTGAGCCATCCTTGTGCTTTCCTCGATAAGTTTGCTGAACCCTTTGACTATTTTTAGAAAAAAGATCTTGGGCATGTCTGGTTAGTTTTTGGTGTTCTTCTTTAAAGAAAAGAATTTTACCATTTTGCCCAATCACCTCTTCTGGTTGATACCCTAGCGTATCATATAATTTAGGAGAGGCGTAGGAGGTGTTGCCATTAAGCTCTGTAATAGTAATTACGCCATTCAAGTTTTCTATTATATGCTGGTACTTGTACTTTGTTTTTTCTAACTCTTTTTCTGTCAATACTTTTTTAGTATCGTCTAGATATACGGAAACAAATCCTGCAGGCTCACCTAGTTTATCTCTAAAGAGTGAAAATGTTCCCTTAACCCATTTTACACTTCCATCTTTATGGTATGCTTTATAGGTTGAAGTATATGATTCGCTATCACCATTAAGTAGTCTAAGACTATGTTGTTTAATTTTTTCAGCATCTTCTTCGCAGAATATAAATAAACCTTTTTTGCCGATTACTTCTTTTGAATCGTAACCAGTGATTGATGAATAGGTAGGAGATACGTATTGAATTAAGCCCTTTAGGTCTACAAACATGACTACCCCTTGTATGTTCTCGATGATTTGCTGGTACTTATCATTTGTTCTTTCTAACTCTTTTTCAAGCAATATTTTCTCTGATACATCAAGGAAGATTGTTTGAATAGCTTTTGGTTTTCCATTTTTATATTTGAGTAACGTAGCATTGCCTTGGACCCATATCGAATGTCCCTCTTTATGTCTGGCTTCAAGAATGGTTGACTTTTCTACCTTCTGATTTAGTAGAAGCTTTTGACTATAGGCTTTTAATTTTTGATCTTCACCTTCAGCAAAATATAAATGAGTCGGAGTGCCTGTCATTTCTTCAGGCGTGTATCCAGTGATTTTTTCTATTTGTGGGGAGACAAATACATGATTGCCTTTAAGGTCGACGATTGTAATTGCTGCTGCTGCAGATTCGACTATGGATCTATAATTTCTTTCGGTTTCTTTATACTTGGTATTCTTTTTTATATTATCAGTTACATCTTTAATGATAATAAACGCTTCTCCTTTTTTTCTATCAGTAGGTATTATTTCTAACTCTGCAAAAATTTCTTTTCCATTTTTCTTTTTGAAAATGCCTAACTCAACAATTGTCTCGCCGTTCAACACTTTCTGTGCATGGGATTCTAAAAAAGTTTTGTGGAGATCAATATTTGGAGAAAGATCAGAGAATTGAGGAGTCATTTCAAATCGGCTCAATCTCATAAACTCATCTCTGCTGTAACCTGAGAACACTAAAGTAGACTCATTTACATCTATGGTCTTGTCGTGCTCAAAATCGAATATTAGCAACAATTCTTTAGACTCATAGAATAGTTTACGAAAGAAAAAATCTGACGTATCTATTCTCAATTTAATTTTTTCTGAAGTCGCAGTATCCATTATATGATATAAAGACACGCTA